>NZ_JBFULT010000142.1:0-13868 GCF_054049755.1 Bradyrhizobium sp. P5_C11_2 | reverse complement strand
ATCTCATTCCGCGCGCCATGATGGCCTTGCAGGGGCACGTCGACTTTGCGGTATTCGGCGACGACTATGACACGCCCGATGGCACCGCGATCCGCGACTACATCCATGTCACCGACCTCGCCGCGGCCCATGTCGCGGCGCTGAAACTGCTGGAACAGGGCCATGCCGGCGGCAGCTTCAATCTCGGCACCGGTTCCGGCTTTTCCGTGCGCGAGATCCTGACCGCCATCAGGCGGGAGACGGGGCGCGAGGTGCCTCACACCATCAAGCCGCGCCGCGCGGGCGATCCCACCTATCTGGTCGCCGACCCCTCCGCCGCGCGAAAAGTGCTGAACTTCGCGCCGCAGCACTCCGACCTGCCCACCGTGATCCGCACCGCCTGGGCCTGGCACCAGAAGGCGCATCCGCTTAGGTCGCGCTAGACAGCCGTATTGCGCCTTGCAGGCCAGGCCCCCGAGCGGCTAAAGAGACTATCACAGCCGGCGGCGGCAACTTTCCCGACCGCCGCATGTTGTTGTATGGCCGCCGACGGAAGCGGCACACGTGGCTCAGCCAGCAGTGCGGGCCGATTTTTCACAGCGAAGGCCACCATCGAGTCCGCGCATCGGCCTGCTTTCAGGCGCGGCCCAAGGAGCACGGAACGAATGCATCAGGCCGCAAGCCTGCAATTCGAGCGCGTGATGGACGAGCTCGTCCTCTGGCACGCCGTGCCGGAGGACGAACGATCGCCAGCGCCGGCCTGGTGGTGGGGACCGGCGATGGCGGTGTTCGACGCGCACGAGCCGATGCGACACGCCTGGTGTTGTGAGCTCGGCCTGGGCGACGACTCGAGCTTTGCCGAAGGTGCGCAGGTCCTTCTCACGCTGTTCGCCGAGCAAACCTCCCTTCCCTGGCCGGATGATTTTCCGCGCAAGACGGAGATCAAGGCGGACGACGTCCGCGAGCTGCACCCGCAGCCGTCAGACGACGGCGCGTTTCAGCCGTGACGCCACCGCATCGGCCGCGGCCAGGTCCGGCTCCGGCTGGAGCGGCGGCGCGACGGGCAGGAGCATCGGCCGCAGCAGCTCGGCCATCTGCCGCGCCGCCACGGGCTTGGAGATCAGGAAACCCTGCATCTCATCGCAACCATGGGTGCGCAGGAACGCCTCCTGCTCCGCGTTCTCGACGCCTTCGGCGACCACGGTCATGCCGAGCGCCTTGCCCATGCTGATGATCGCCTGCGCGATCGCCTGGTCTTCCGAATCCTGCGGCAGGTCGCGCACGAAGGAGCGGTCGATCTTGATGGTGTCGATCGGGAAATGCTTCATCAGCGACATCGACGAATAGCCGGTGCCGAAGTCGTCGATGGCGAGGCGAATGCCGCGGCTCTGGATGGCGTCGAGCACCTTCAGGGCGCGCCCGACGTTACGCATCATCATGCTCTCGGTGACCTCGAGCTGGAGCAGCACCGGCGACATGCCGGAGGCCGCAAGCGCCTCGTCGACGTCCTGCAACAGATGCTCGTCGGCAAACTGCCGCGGCGACAGGTTCACCGCCATCGACACCGGCAGCAGGCCGCGGCGCTGCCAGGCCATGGCCTGCGCGCAGGCCTCCCTCACCACCCAGCGGCCGATCGGCACGATCAGTCCGGTCTCCTCGGCGAGTGGAATGAACTGCGCCGGCGAGATGCTGCCGAGATCGGGATGCGTCCAGCGCAACAGCGCCTCGACGCCGGTGATCTGGCCGGTCTCCATGTCCACCTTGGGCTGATAGTTCAGCGACAACTGCTCGCGCTCCAGCGCCCGGCGCAGCGCGCTCTCGAGCGACAGCCGTTCGATCGACTGCGTCTTCACCTCCTTGGAGAAGAAGCGGTAGCCGTTCTTGCCGTCTTCCTTGGCGAGATACATCGCCATGTCGGCGTTCTTCGTCAGCGTCTGCGCGTCGGCCCCGTTGGCCGGATACATCGCGATGCCGATCGAGGCCGTGGTGTGGCATTCGTGGCCGGCGAGCTCCATGGGCTGGCCGAGCGCCGCCAGCAGGTCGGTTGCGATCCGCTGCACGTCGTCGATCTCGCCGCACTGGTCGAGGATCACCACGAATTCGTCGCCACCGAGCCGCGCCACCACGTCGCTTGCGCGCAGCGCGTTGCGCAGGCGGTCGGCGACCTCGAGCAGGAGCAGGTCGCCCGCCTCGTGGCCGAGCGAATCGTTGATGACCTTGAAGCGGTCGAGATCGATGAACAGCACCGCAAAACGATGGTCCAGGCGCTGCGCCGCGTCGATCGCCTCGCGCAGCAGCCCGTTGAAGGTCTCGCGGTTCGGCAGGTTGGTCAGGCTGTCGTGCGAGGCGAGGTACTCGATCCGCTCGTCCGCCTTGTTCTTCTCGTCGGCGCGATCGAAATTCTCCATCGCGAAGGAGACGTTGTCGGCGAGACGCTGCAACAGCTCGACGAACTCATCGGTGAAGGTGTCCTGTTCGGTCGACATGTAGATCATGACGCCGACGGGCTTGTCGTGCGCGATCAGCGGCAGCGCCGCGCCGGAGCGCGCGCCGTCGCCTTGCAGGACGGTATGGAACGCGCTCACACGACTGTCATTGACATAGTCGTTGCTGACACAGGGCTGCCTGGTGCGAAACGCCGTGCCGCTCATCCCGCGGCCTTCGGGTCGGTCGGCGTCGATGGAGAGACGGACGTTCCTTGTGGTCTCGGCGGATGGCCCCGCGGCCGCGACGATCTCGAGCTGATCGCTGTCGGCCCTAGCGAGCGCGATGGTCGTCGAGGTGAACTTGCCGCCATTGGACGCAGCCTGACACACCAGATCGAACAGCTCGGCGCGTGACTTCGCCCGCATGATCGCTTCGTTGGTGGCGCTCAGCGCCGCGAACATGCGCGTCAGGCGCTCTTTCTGCGCCTCGGTTCGGGAGCGTTCCTCGGCCCGATCGAAATTGTCGAGCGCAAAAGAGACGTTCTCCGCGAGGCGCCCCAGCAACTGGATGAGGTCAGGCGTGAACGTGCCTTCGTCCGGCGAAAGGAACAGAAGGATGCCGACGGCATCGGTGCCGTTTTTCAGCAGCGGGAAGCAGCCGCCGGATTTCGTCCCTTGATCCCGCGCGATTCGACGCCAGTGCGTCGCGCGAACGTCCGTGAGGAGCTCGTTCGCAACGCAAGGCGCCTTGGTGCGAAATGCAGTTCCGGCGAGCCCCCGTCCTTCGGGCTCGTCGGCGGACGTCGCGAACTGCCAGTTCTCGACGTGACTGCGGCATGCGCCCTTGGTGACGGCGATATCGAGATGGCGCCCCGTCGGGTCGACCATGGCGATGGTTGCGGACGTGAACGTGCCGCCGAGCACCGCCGCCTCGCAAACCGCTTCGAACAGTTCGGCACGCGTCTTCACGCGCATGATCGCTTCGTTGGTCGCGCTCAACGCTTCGAGCATGCCCCGAAGACGATTGCGCTGCATCTCTGCTTTCGCTTTTTCGTCCGAGCGATCGAAATTTTCAAGCGCGAACGCGACATTGGCCTGGAGGCGTTGCAGCAGCTCGACGAATTCTGGCGTGAACGCGCCGCGTTCCGGCGAGTTGAAGAGGAATACCCCTTCGACGCGCTTGCCGTTGAACAGCGGCAGCGCCGCGGAGGATCCGATGCCGTTACGGCGAGCGTTGGCCTGCCAGGGCTTGATCCGCTCGTCGGACAGAACGTCGTTGCTGACCGAGGGCTGGCGCGTGCGGAACGCGGTGCCGGTCAGTCCGCGCCCTTCGGGCACGTGGTCGGAGGTGGAGAACTTGAAGGTGCGAACCTGATCCGCGTTCGGCCCATAGCAGGCGACCACGCGCAGCAGCTCGGCATGATGGTCGACGAGCGCGATGGTGACCGAGGTGAACTTGGCGCCCTTCGCCGTCGCCTCGCAGACCAGATCGAACAGCTCGGCCCGCGACCGCGCCCGCAAGATCGCCTCGTTGGTGGCGCTCAGCGCCGCATACATGCGGGCGATGCGTTCTTCTTCCGCGGCGATCCTGGTCTTGTCGGCCTCACGGTCGAAATTCTCGATCGCGAACGAGACGTTCTCCGCCATGCGCAGCAGCAGCGCGACGACCTCCTCGTCCTTGGCCCACGACCTGCTGACGAAGGCCAACAGCACGCCGACGCTTTCGCCGTGCTTGATCAGCGGCGCGACCACGCAGGCGGCGACACCGGTGTTGACGTTGGCCTGCTCCCACGGCGTTCCCCGGGTCCGGCTGGCGAGATCTTCCTCGACGATGGCTTTCTGCGTCCGGAACACCTCGCCGGAGATGCCCTTGCCGTAGGGGTTTTCCGGATCGATCGAATAGCGCGCCTGGGTGACAAGCTCCAGATTCTGTCCCGTGGAGGCGACCGGCCTCATCCAGTGCGAATCAGGTTCGCGGAGCAGGACGATGGTCGCCAGCGACTTGCCGCTATGGACGGAGGCGTCGCACACGAGCTGGTAGAGCTCCTGCTCGGTCTTGGCGCGGAGAATGGCCTCGTTGGTGGCGCTGATGGCGCCGAACATGCGGTTGAGCCGCCGCGTCGCCCGCTCGCTGGTCTGCCGCGCGGTCTCGCGCGCGAAATTGTCCAGCGCGTAGGTGATGTTGGCCGACATGCGTTCGAACAGCGACACCATCTGCTCGTTCAGCGAGCCGGGCTCGCTGCGCGTCACGTACAGCACGCCGACGCTCTGTCCATTGCACAACAGCGGCAGCGCCGCCGCCGCACCGATATTGGCGCCGGCGGCGCCCTCGCGCCACGCCAGCGAGCGCGGATCGTTCAGATAATCGTTGCTGACGCAGAGCTTGCGGGTGCGAAACGCCTCCCCGCCGACGCCGGATCCTTCCGGCGTCCCGGCCTCCGTGGTGATCATGATCGCGCGCAGCCGGGCAACGTCGTCGCCGCAGCCGGCCGCAAACCGCAGCCGTCGGCCGTCCGGCTCGGCCAGGAACACGGCGACCGCCATGAAGTCCCCGCTCGAAAACCCGGCGTCGCAGACCTTCTGGTACAGCTCGTCCGGCGATTTCGCGTACAGGATCGCTTCGTTGATGGCGCTCAACGCTGCAAAGGTGCGCGCGAGGGTCGTCTGCACGATCTCAACTCCCGGGCATTTCTGCCTAATTCTCCCGGGTGCTTTATGAACGGCCATCGCCTAAGTGGTCGTTATTGCGCGCCGCAAACCGTCGATCAAAGTGAACGAGCAGCGAATGAGCGGCCCAAAACTGTCCGGAATCCCGCCGCACGGGATGGCAGGTTCGACGAAAGGCGCGTTCGCTTTACGAATTTGCAGCCCTGTATTGGTTTACGGGAGATTGATATCGCACCTGTGCTTTGAGACGATGGCACCCAACAACCAGCGCCCGCCAAGAGCGATGACAAGGGCGATGACCTGAGGAAACGCCATGCCGATCGTCACGGCCGACCGCCTCACGCGCATCAGCGCCGCGCTGCTCCGCGCCGCCGGGGCCTCCGAGGAAGAGGCCGACGCCGTCGCGACCGGCTGCGTCAACRCCAACCTCGCCGGCCACGATTCCCACGGCGTGATTGCTGTTCCAACCTATATCGACCGCATCAAGGCCGGACACATCGTTCCTGGCGCGAAATGGACCATCGTCCAGGAATCACCGACCACGACCGTGATCGACGGCCATTGGGGTTTCGGCTTCCACGTCAACGCCAGGGCCATGGCGCTGACGATCGAGAAGGCGAAGACGGCGAACGTCGCCGCCTGCACCGTGTTTCGCCAGAGCCATGTCGGCCGCCTCGCCGCCTACCCGTTGATGGCGATGCGCGAAGGCATGATCGGCATTGCCACCGCCGATTCCGGCCGCTCCCCGAAACACGTGGCGCCGTTCGGCGGCAAGGAGGCGCGGCTCGGCACCAACCCGATCTCGATCGCGGTACCGTCCGACCTCGACGCGCCGTTCTATCTGGACATGGCGACCTCGGCGGTCGCGGCCGGCAAGATCCAGCTCGCGGTCGCCCGCGGCGAGGCGATTCCCAACGGCTGGATCATTGATGCCGAGGGGCGGCACACCACCGACCCGACCCAATACCGCAAGGGCGGCGCGCTGCTGCCGCTCGGCGGCACCGAGGGCTACAAGGGCAGCGGTCTCGCCGCCATGGTCGAGGTGCTCTGCGGCCTGCTCACCGGTCTCGGCTTCGGCGTCGAGCCGACCGGCCGGCACAATGATGGATGCTTCATGGCGGTGTTCAATGTCGCCGCATTCCGCCCGCTGCAGGAATTCAAGCGCGAGGTCGGCGAGTTCGCGCGCTATCTCAAATCGACGCCGCCGTCCGAAGGCAGCAAGGGCGTGTTCTATCCCGGCGAGATCGAGGGTCTGCGCGAGCAGCAGCGCCTGCGCGATGGCATCGAGATCGAGGACGCGACCTGGGAGAAGCTGCGCGCGCTGGCGCGCGAGTACAGGCTCGACACGGTGCTCGATCTGGCCTGACGGAATTTGGAGAACAGCAGCATGACGCGGCAGATGATACTGGTCGGCTTCCTCCAAGCGCAGAACTGCACCAATCTGCCGAGCTCCTGGCGACATCCGGACTCGCGCGCGGATTCGATGTCGGCGGACTACTACCAGGAGATCGCAAGAATCCTCGAAGCCRGCAAATTCCACATGGCGTTCTTCGACGACCGCCTGGCGATGCCGGACCGCTATGGCAACGACCACGCCCACACCGTGGAATACGGCATCCGCTGCGTGAAGATGGATCCGCTGATCGTGCTGACCACGATGGGCCTGGTCACCGACAAGCTCGGGTTGGGGGCGACCTGCTCGACCACCTATTACGAACCTTTCGACGTCGCCCGCCGCTTCGCCACGCTCGACCTGATGTCGGGCGGTCGTGCCGGCTGGAACGTCGTCACCTCGCTCAATGACGGCGAGGCGCTCAACATGGGCAAGGACTCCCATCCCGAGCACGACTCCCGCTACGACCGCGCCGACGAGTTCATGGAGGTCGTGCTCGGCCATTGGGACACCTGGGAGGACGGCGCGCTCATCATGGACAAGCAGAGCGGCCGCTTCGCCGATCCATCCAAGGTGAAGCGGCTCGACCACAAGGGTCCGACCTTCAAGTCGCGCGGACCATTCACGGTGCCGCGCTCGGACCAGGGCCATCCCGTGATCATCCAGGCCGGCGCGTCGGGCCGCGGCCAGCGCTTTGCCGGCCGATGGGGCGAGGTGATCTTCACTGCGGCCCGCAATCTCGCAAGCGCCAAGGAAGGCTATGCGGCCGTGCGCAACGAGGCCGCCAAGGCCGGCCGCGATCCGGACCAGATGTTCCTCTGCAACCTGACGACGCCGGTCTGCGCTGCGACCAGGTCTGAGGCCGAAGACAAGATGGCGCTGATCAACAAGCTTCCGCTCCAGATCGACGCGCTGTCGCTGCTGGCCGAAGCCCTCAACTACGATTTCGGCTCCAAGGATCTCGACGCGCCGCTGACGACGGAAGAGCTGAAGAGCATGCAGGGCATCCTCGGCATCCGCGACGGCGTGCTGAAGAATTCAGGCAAGAGCAACCCGAGCGCGCGCGACTTCGTCACCTTCTCCGGCCGTGGCCAGGTTCAGGACGCGATGGTCGGCGGCCCCAGGGAGATCGCGGACAGGCTGGAGGAAATGTTCGTCGAGCGCGGCTGCGACGGCTTCGTCATCGCCGCGACCTATGTGCCCGGCTCCTATGCCGATTTCGTCCGCCACGTCGTGCCGGAATTGCAGCGCCGCGGCTTGTTCCAGAAGGACTATCGCGGCAAGACGCTGCGAGAAAATCTCGGGCTGAAGCGGCCGGCCGCCGGCGCCTGGAAGGTGAAGCCGCGCGATGCTGCCGAATAACAACGAGGACACCACATGCGCTGGCTGAAATTCACCGCCTTGGACAAGACCTCCTGGGGGATCGTTGAAGGCGACAGGGTCATCGCAGTCGACGGCGATCCCTTCGGCGAATGGCAGCGCACCTCACGCACGCATCCGCTTAGCGACGTCAAGATCGAGCTGCCGCTGATCCCGCGCACCTTCTATTGCGTCGGCTTGAACTATCTGAAGCATTTGAAGGAGGCGGCGGACAAGCGCGGCGAGGTGCCGGCTGTCCCTGATAGACCCGAGATCGGCTATCGCGCCCAGAACGCGCTGATCGCGCATGACGAGGACGTCGTGATCCCGTCCTTTGCGACGGACAAGATCCACTACGAAGGCGAGCTCGTCGTCGTCATCGGCAAGAAGGTGAAGCATCTCACCACGCAGAATGCGATGGATTGCGTGTTCGGCTACACCATCGGCAACGACGTCAGCGAGCGCAGCTGGCAGAAAGCCGATCGCAGCCTGTGGCGCTCGAAGAACGCCGACACGTTCAAGCCGATGGGCCCGTGGATCGAGACCGAGGCCGATCTCGCGAAAATGGAGACCGTCGTCCGGGTCAACGGCAACGAGACCAACCGCTTCCACACCAACGACATGATCTTTGGCGTGGTGCCGTTCCTGGTCGAGTTGACCAAGTACTTTACGTTGTGGCCGGGCGACGTGATCTGGATGGGCACGGACGGCGCCTCGCCGGACATCAAGCATGGCGACGTCGTCGAGATCGACATCACCGGCATCGGCACGCTGCGGAACCGGTTTGTGCGGCAGGGACGTTAGATCAGATGGTGGCGCCTGAGCGGCCCTTCACATGGTCGATGAAGGCCCGCAGCTTCGGCATGATCTGCCGGTGGCCGGGATAGTACAGAAACACACCTGGCGTCATCGGCGCGAATTCCTCCAGCACCTGGACGAGCTTTCCCGTCGCCATGGCGCCGGTGGCCAGCGGTGCAGGCACTTGCGCAAGACCCACACCTTCGATGGCGGCGCCGAGCATCGTCGGAAAGTCATTGGCGATGAAAGGCCCCGAAACGACGATCTCGATCGAACGACCGCTGTCGTCGAGCGACCATGATGCGAGCGCGCCGTTCGATCGTCGCAATCTCAAGCATGCGTGCTCGCGCAGATCGTCCGGCCGTTCGGGCCGGCCGCGGCTGGCGAGGTAAGCCGGGCTGCCGACGATAATGAGGGGTAGCGGCTTCGTCAGGCGCACCGCGACCATATCGGGGGCGATGAACTGGCCCAACCTGATGCCGGCATCAAAACTTTCGGCTGCGAGGTCGACCAGCTCTTCGCTTGCGGCAAGCTCCACCTCAATCTCGGGAAACGCCCGGCAGAACGACGCGATCAGCGGCTCCAGCAGGATCGGCACGACCGAGCGCGGTACGGTGAGACGCAGGAGCCCGGCCGGTCGTTGTCCGAGCTCGCGCGCCGCACCGCTTGCGGCGACGAGCTCCTCGAAGGCAGGTCTTGCGCGCGCAAGGAATCTTTCGCCGGCTTCGGTCAAACCGACGCTGCGGGTCGTGCGGATGAAGAGTGCGGCGCCGACGCGCGCCTCGAGCGCGCGTACGGCCTGACTGATGGCCGACGGCGTCACCCCGAGTTCAGCGGCCGCTCGGCGGAAACTGCGGTGGTGGGCGACGCTCAGGAACGCCTCCACGCCATCGAGCGCGCCGTGCCTGACTGTGAAGTTCTGCTTCATAGCCCATCAACATTATCGCGAATAGTAACTCGCGGAAAGCGGTCTTAAATCCGAACTGCAAATGAGCCCGCACCGCCTGTGCGCCGACATTTGCAACATCGGGGCGGCCGCCGTGACCGGAGACATCAAGTCGATGAAGACAATCCGCAACGTCGTCCTGGCACTTACCCTCTCACTGACAGGTGCTGCTTCCATGGCCGATCCTTCATTTGCCCAATCACAGACCGCGTCGCCGACAACCGGGGTCATGGTCATCCTGACCGTCAAGGCGGGCGTTACCCGCGAACAGGTCATGGCCGTCATGCCCGACGAGATCAGGCAGACGGTTCAGCTCTATCTCAACGGAACGGTTCGCGAATGGTATTCGCGAGCCGATGGGCGCGGAGCCGTGTTCCTGCTGAATGTCACGGATGCTGCTGAGGGACACGCGATCATGGATGGCCTGCCGCTCGCCAGGCAAAAGCTCGTGGACCACGAATACATCGCAGTCGGTCCGCTCATGCCGCTCCGCCTGCTCATGACCAAACCCTGAGCGCCGGCCGACGTCGTACCGACTGGCTTCGACCTCACCCGACCGGACAGGTCGTCACAAGGGAATCCGAACGTGCCGCCAAACTTCAACCTTCCGTTCGTGCTGAGCGTCGCCGGCGCTTTCCTGACAAGCGCGGTGGTGGCTGCTATCTACGTCTGGCCGGTACTCCGCGCCATGCCGCGCTATGAGGCCCTGAGACTTCTCGCTGCCTTCCATGCGTTCAGGTTCYTGGGCATGAATTTCATGGTGACGGGATTCGTATCAGCGGAGTTGAGCCCGACTTTCGCCGCCGAGGTCGGATGGGGGGATCTCATTGCCGCCTCTCTCGCGCTCGCGTCAATCGCAGCACTCTCCTGGCGATGGTCGATCGCAATTCCGGTGGTCTGGACGTTCAACGTCTGGGGCACGCTGGATCTCTTGAATGCGTACTACATGGGCGTGACGAAAATCCAGGATCCCGGCCTGTTCGGCGCCGGCATTTATATTCCAGCCCTCTACGTGCCGCTGCTGCTCGTCAGCCATGTTCTTGTTTTCATGATTCTATTGAGGGCCGGATCAGAAGAAAAAGCGGCCTGACGCGGCGAGAGGATTGTCATCCGCCGGCCGCGATGTCGTGCGTCCACTGCAACCGGCCTCTCATGAAGGAACGCAGATGAACAGCGATGCTGCTTCCGTTGCCGCCCCGGCCCAGCCTCCCATCCGGCTCGGCTTGATGTGGACCGTTCTATTCACGATCCTGTGGACCTGGCGGCATCGGACAGCACCGAGGAATACGGTTGCTTCATCGCTATCCGCTCGCGGAGACGAGAGCAATTGAAGCCGTCTCAAAACGGCAGCGCCACGCTGGTCTTGATCTCCTTCAACACCACGTTGCTGCGGACGTAGCGGATGCCGGGAATGCGGAACATGAATTCGTCGAGAAACCTGTTGTAGGCCGCCATGTCCTGCACGACGACGCGCAAATGATAATCGGCGTCGCCCGTGGTCGCAAAACACTCCAGCACTTCGCGCCGCGTGGTCACCCGCGCGACGAACTCGTCGACGAATTTGGCATCGTGCCGCTCCAGCGAGACGTGGAGGATGGCGGACATCGCAAAGCCCGCCTGCTCGCGCGCGACCAGCGCCGCATAGCCCTGGATGACACCGGTGTCCTCGAGTGCGCGCACCCGCCGCCAGCAGGCCGAGGTCGACATGCCGACCTCCTCGGCCAGCTGCTGGTTGGTGGCGCGGCCGTCGTTCTGGAGATGAGCGAGAATCCGTGCGTCCTGGTCTTCGATCATGGGAGCTCTCCAATCGGTGAACTCTACCGAAATTCGTGCATATTTGCAAAAATCTACCGGAATACCGGTTAAATCAGGGTGATCAGGTAAGACTTACCAGCCTCGCGGGCATAACCTTCTCCTTGTCGGCAGGGATGCCGCGCGAGGCCCGCCATGGACGCCATTCCGTCACTCGACACCTACGACCTCTCCGACCGCTACGACCGCGAGGAGGGCCGCGTCTTCCTCACGGGCACGCAGGCGATCGTCCGCATCGCGCTCGACCAGGCGCGGCGCGACCGCGCCGCGGGGCTCAACACCGCCGGCTTCATCTCCGGCTACCGCGGCTCGCCGCTCGGCGGAATCGATATCGAGCTCTGGCGCATCACGGAGCGGCTGAAGCGGGACCGCATCGAATTTCTCCCGGCCGTGAACGAAGACCTCGCCGCGACTGCGGTGCTCGGCTCGCAGCAGGTCGAGACCCAGGCCGACCGCGAGGTCGATGGCGTGTTCGGGCTCTGGTACGGCAAGGGCCCCGGCGTCGACCGCTCCGGCGATGCGCTCAAGCACGGCAATGCCTACGGCTCCTCGCCGCATGGCGGCGTGCTGGTGGTCGCCGGCGACGATCATGGCTGCGTGTCCTCCTCGATGCCGCACCAGTCCGACGTCGCCTTCATGAGCTGGTTCATGCCGACGCTGCATCCGGCCGACGTCGGCGAATATCTCGCCTTCGGTGAATATGGCTACGCGCTGAGCCGTTTCTCCGGCATGTGGGTCGGCTTCAAGGCGATCTCGGAGATCGTGGAGTCCGGCGCATCCGTCGCGCTGCGCCCGCCGCGCGCCTTCCGCACGCCGGACTTCACGCCGCCGCCGGGCGGACTGCATTATCGCTGGCCCGATCTGCCGGGGCCGCAGATCGAGGAGCGGCTGGAGGCGAAGAAGCATGCCGTTTACGCCTTCGCAAAGGCCAATCCGATCGACCGCCACATCTACGACATTGCCAATGCCACCTACGGCATCGTCACCACCGGCAAGGCGCATCTTGATCTGATGGAGGCGCTGCGGCTGATGGGGCTGGACGAAGCCGCGTGCCGCAGCATCGGCATCGACATCTACAAGATCGGCATGGTCTGGCCGCTGGCGCTGCATGACGCCATGGACTTCGTGAAGGGCAAGCGCGAGATTTTGGTGGTCGAGGAGAAGCGCGGCATCATCGAGAGCCAGTTCAAGGAATATTTCTATGACTATCCGGGCGCGAAGCCCGAGCGCATGGTCGGCAAGCACGACGAGCGAGGGGCGCGGCTGATCTCCTGGATCGGCGAATTGTCGCCGCGCGCGCTGGCTTCCGTGCTGGCGCGCCGGCTCGATCCGATGTTTCCGGGCCTCAATCTGGCCGCGCGCGCGGCCGCCCTGTTGCCGGAGGCCGAGCGCACGATCAATGTCAGCGGTGCCACCCGCACGCCCTATTTCTGCTCCGGCTGCCCGCACAACACGTCCACGAAAGTGCCGGAGGGTTCAAAAGCGCTGGCCGGCATTGGCTGCCACTTCATGGCGAGCTGGATGGACCGCGAGACCTCGTCGCTGATCCAGATGGGCGGCGAAGGCGTCAACTGGGCGGCCTCGTCGAGATTCACCGGCCACAAGCACGTGTTCCAGAATCTCGGCGAAGGCACCTACTACCATTCGGGCTCGATGGCGATCCGGCAGGCCATCGCCGCCAAGGCCAACATCACCTACAAGATCCTGTTCAACGACGCGGTGGCCATGACCGGCGGCCAGCCGGTCGACGGCCCCATCAGCGTACATGCGATTGCGCACAGCGTGCGCGCCGAAGGCGTGGCCCGCATCGCGCTGGTGTCGGACGATCCCTCGCAGTTTGCGCCGGCAGACTTGCCCATCGGCGTGAGCATTCATCCGCGCGAGGAGATGGACGCCGTGCAGCGCGAGCTGCGCGACGTGTCAGGCGTCTCCGTGCTGATCTATCAGCAGACCTGCGCCACCGAGAAGCGGCGGCGGCGCAAGCGCGGGCAGATGGCCGACCCCAAGCGCTTCGCCTATATCAACGATCTCGTTTGCGAAGGCTGCGGCGACTGCTCGGTCGAGTCCAATTGCCTGAGCGTCGAGCCGAAGGAGACGCCGTTCGGCCGCAAGCGGCAGATCAATCTGTCGTCCTGCAACAAGGATTTCTCCTGCCTCAACGGCTTCTGCCCGAGCTTCGTCACCGTCGAAGGCGCCACGCGCCGGGCGAAGACGGCGAGCCGGATCGACGCCGCCGGCCGCGCGGCCACCCTGCCCCTCCCCAGCTCCGCCACACGCGACCGTCCGTACGATTTGCTGGTGACCGGGGTCGGCGGCACCGGCGTCATCACAGTCGGCGCGTTGATCGGCATGGCCGCGCACCTCGAACGCCGCGGCGTCTCGGTGCTGGACTTCACCGGCTTCGCGCAGAAATTCGGTCCCGTGCTGAGCTATATCCGCCTCGCTGCCAGCCCGGAAGCGCTGCACCAGGTGCGGATCGACCAGGGCG
>NZ_JBFULT010000141.1:0-13884 GCF_054049755.1 Bradyrhizobium sp. P5_C11_2 | reverse complement strand
GCTCGGTCCTCGGCAGCGCGCGATTGAGCGCGGTCGCGAAGGCGACGGCGACAACGCCGGCCGCCGCAAGGAAGGCCGAGCGGCGCAGCAGCGAGCCCTTCACCGCCCAGGTGATGCCGGCGACGACGCCGGCAATGCCGAGCCAGCCGGCGACGATGCGCGGGCGCACGTCGTCAAGCATGCCGGAGACGACGAGGCACAGCATGGCGCAGAGCAGCGCAGCATAGGCGAACCAGGGCTCGCCGGCCGCGGAAGCCGGCCAGATCGGCGCCGCGATCAGCACGAGCCCGATCGAACATGCTGCAAGGATTTCACCCGCGCGCTTCGTGAGCGCGGCGGACGCGAGCGCAAGGATCACGCCCGCAGCCCCGCACAGGATCGCCCACAGCGGCTGGGCGGGCACCGTGCTGGTCCGGAAGCGGATGATGTCGTCGACCGTTGTCACCTCCAGGACAGCGACGACGGCCAGCGAAAATGCTCCGTAGATCGACAGAACGGACCCGAGGCGGAGCGCCCGCGGCGACGGCGCAGCTGCAATCGCGAGCCCGGCGCCGAACAGCAAGGCCGCACCGTTCGCGAGCACGAATGACGGCTGGATACCGTCGAATTCGAAGCGAAGCGACGTCGCGATCCACCACGGCAGCACGGCAAGCGCGACGAGATGGGCGGCGACGCGGGAATTCCAGGCGAAGGCGAGAGCGGCGGCGATGAGCCAGACCGCCACGAACGGAAGATGCAGGAGGTCCGGCGCGTCGTAGCTGCGCATGCAGGTCCAGATGCAGGCAGCCACAAGACCGACCGCAAGCGCGCCGCGCGAGCCGGTGAGCAGTGCGGTCGCGAACGCGCCGATCGACCACAGCAGCATGCCGCCGGCAAAGTCATCGCCCAGATGATACATCTGGCCGACCAGCGCGATGCCGGCGCCAAAGACGATCGCACCGATGCTGGCGCAGAGATCGGCGAGAACCGGCCGCCGCGTGCTGGCGAACCACGCTCCGAGGCCGCCGGCGACAACCATGCCGGCGATCAGGATCGCGAACCGCAGCAGCCGCGCGATTTCGGTCCAGTGCGCCGCGACGAAGGCAAGGAATGCGGCCGCGATCAACAGGCCGCCGACGATGGCGACGACCACGGCGATGTTGATGCCGGGCGAGAGCGGCGGCAGCGCGTTGCGGATATTGATGGCGGCCGCAGGCGCGATAACGCCATCGGCCTCCCATTGCGCAAGATCGGCTTCGAGGCGCTGCCGGTAGGTCTTGTCGAACATCGTGACGGATCACCTGGCTCTCGGCCGACCGGCGGGATGTTGCTAGGGTCGGGCCGCACCGGTAGCAGGTTCAACCTATCACCGGGCAGCGGGTTGTCGATTGCGGCGCAGTTAGCCGACGAGGCTCCGCTCGCGGATCGCCTGCGCGCCCGCCAGAATGCCGCGCTGGAGCGCGCGGGCGGCGGGCGAGAGATCGCGACCGATGCGCCAGATCAGATAGAGCTCGCGCTCGATCACGGGCTCGACCAGCTTGCGCCAGGTCAGCACGGGATGGCTGGCCTCGGGCCAGGCGAGACTCGGCAGCGGCGCCACGCCGACACCGGCTTCGACCAGCGCCAGCAGCGTCGCCGGATGCTCCGCCTCGTGGATCGGCGTGCCCTGACCGAGCTCGGCGACACCGCGCTCGATCTCGAGCCGGATGCCGGTGCCGCTTGCCATCACCACGAGGCCGGCCTTCGACGCTTCCGCCCAGCTCACAGCGTCGCGCGCAGCCAGCGGATGATCGCGGCGCATCACCAGCGCGAAATTGTCGACGAGCAGACGCGTGGCGTCGAGCTCGGGATCGTCGCCGGGGACGTTGGCGATGCCGAGATCGGCATCGCCGCCGCGCAGCGCGGCAAAAATCTGATGTCGCGAAATCTCCTTCAGCGTCACCGCGACCATCGGATGCTCGCGCTGAAACGCCGCGAGTACGCGCGGCATCAGCCGCAACGCCACCGACGGTACGCAGGCGACGGTGACGTGACCGCGGCGATGTTCGCGCAGATCGCGCAGATCCTGGAGCTGGCGATCGAGATCGGCGAGCAGGCGCTGAATGCCCGGCATGAAATCCGCGCCGACCTTGCTGAGCTGAAGTTTTCGCGTGGTGCGGTCGAGCAATCGGACACGCAATCCGTCCTCGAGCTGGCGCACCGCCTGRCTGACGGCGGATTGCGACATCCCGAGCGCGCGCGCCGCAGCACTGAAGCTGCCCGTCTCGACCACCCGGACGAAGGCGCGGAGCTGCTTCAGGTCGATCTGATCTATCAGCATAGCTTATAAATATATCTCTCTATTCCGGATTGTTAATGAAAATCTCCAATGCAAGGATTTTGGGCGAAGACCGGGAACGATCATCAATTAGGCAGACCAGGGCGTAACCCACTGTTCTGACAAGTCAAAGGACTGGGACGTGATCAACAGACGCGACCTCATGAAATATTCGCTGCTGGGGGCAGCGACGGCGCCGCTGACGGGCCTCGCCACCCCGGCCTTCGCCGCCGGAACCAAACTGGCGGTCGTYGAGGCGCTTCGGCTCGGCATGTACAACTCTCTCTATGTGGCCGCGGACAAGGGACTTTTCGCCAAGCACGGCCTGGACATTGACTTCTCCACCGCAGGCGGCATCGCGCTGCCGGTGCCGATCCTGCTCTCCGGGCGCGGCCAGATCGGCGTGACCAGCCCGGGCATGTCGGTCAACGCGGTTCGCGAGGGCGGCAAGATCAGGAACATCGCAAAAATCGTCGGTGGCGTGTCGATGTGGGGCATCGCCAAGCCTGACAGCAAGATCAAGTCGATCGACGATCTGCGCGGCAAGACCATCGCCACGCTGAAATTCCCGTCCTCGACGATCCAGGTGCCGACCTTCGCGATCAAGACCGTCGGCAAGTTCGATCCCAAGGACGCCGGCGTCACCTTCCTCGAACTTCCGACGGGCGCGCAGGCGGCCGCTGTGAAGGATGGCCGCGCCGACATCGCCACCGCCTTCGAATGGGATGTCAGCATTGCCGCCGAGCAGTTCGGCCTCGTGCCCGTGCTGTCCTTTGCCGACGTGCTCGGCCCGCTCTGCTTCACCACCGCAATGGCGACGGAAGAGACCATCGCCAGCAATCCGGCTGCCGTGCAGGGCTTTTGCAACGCGATCGCAGAAGCGCAGAAGCTGATGCACGACAACAACGCCGTCTTCACCGAGGTCGCCGAAAAATTCTTCCCGAAGGTGACGCCTTCGGTCGTCGCCAGCGCCACGAAGAACTTCTTCGGCTCCAAGACCGCGATCCCGCGCAACCCCACGATCTCCGCGGACGAATGGGATCGCGCGATGCAGCTCGAACAGGGCGGCGGCGCGGTGCAATCCGTCCTTCCCTATGCCCAGATGGTCGACAACCGCTTCGCCGAGCAGGCGACCAGGCAGTTCGGGCTGGCGTGATGGTGGTGAATACTTCTCCTGCGCGCGAGCCGCGCTACGTCACCCTGCCGGCGCGGCCCGAGCCGCTCCGGCTCGCGGTCGACGAGACCGCTTTGGTCGTCGTCGACATGCAGAACGCCTATGCCTCGCCGAACGGCTATCTCGACCTCGCGGGCTTCGACATCTCCGGCGCCAAGGCCGCGATCGCGGCGATTAAGGACGTGCTGGGTGTCGCGCGCGGCGCGGGCGTTCCGGTGATCTTCTTCCAGAACGGCTGGGATCCCGATTATGTCGAGGCCGGCGGGCCGGGCTCGCCGAACTGGCACAAGTCGAACGCGCTGAAGACGATGCGCAAGCGGCCCGAACTGCAAGGCAAACTGCTCGCAAAAGGCGGCTGGGACTACGCGCTGGTCGACGAATTGCAGCCGAAGCCCGGCGACATCGTGGTGCCCAAGACCCGCTACAGCGGCTTCTTCAACAGCCAGTTCGACAGCATTTTGCGCGCCCGCGGCGTCCGCAATCTCGTGTTCTGCGGCATCGCCACCAATGTCTGCGTGGAATCGACGCTGCGCGACGGTTTCCACCTCGAATATTTCGGCGTGATGCTGGAGGACGCGACGCATCAGGCCGGCCCCGACTACATCCAGAAGGCCTCCGTCTTCAACATCGAGACATTTTTCGGCTGGGTCTCGACCGCGAGCGATTTCCGCCGCGCCTTTGCCCAGACCGAAGCCGTTCCAGCACATGAGGAGACGCTATGACCGACCGCGCGATCATTCCACCCGGCACCCACGCCCCCATCGCCCCGTTCTCGCCGGGCATGATGGCCGACAACGTGATCTACGTCTCGGGCACGCTGGCATTCGACGCAAACAACGACGTCGTCCACGAGGGCGACGCGGCGGGCCAGACCCGGCACATTCTCGAGACCATCAAGCGCGTGCTGGAGACGGCAGGCTCGAGCCTCGCCGACGTCACCTTCAACTCGATCTTCATCACCGACTGGGCGAACTACGCCGCGGTCAACAAGGTCTATGCCGAGTATTTTCCGGGCGAGAAGCCGGCGCGCTATTGCATCCAGTGCGGCCTGGTGAAGCCGGCCTGCCTGGTCGAGATCGCCTCGATCGCGCACAAGAGGCCGTGAGGTGGCCGTGCTCGATGCCGGCCAGGCCGCGGTGACGGCCGCGCGGTTCAAGCTACCGTCCGCGCTGCGGATCGCGCTGCTCCAGATCGCACTCCTGGCTGCACTGCTCGCGGCCTGGGAGCTTGCGATCCGCTTCGGCCTCATCGCTGTCTATCTCTACGGTCAGCCGAGCGGCATCATCGCCAAGGCGGGCAAGCTGATCGGCAGCGGCGAGCTGTTGCGCGACGCGGCGCTCACCGCATGGGAGGCGATCGCGGGCTTTCTGATCGGAACGGTGCTCGGCAGTGCGGCCGGGCTCGCGCTCTGGCTGGTTCCGACCGGCGCCGCGGTGTTGCGGCCTTATCTGGTCGCGCTCAACGGCCTGCCGAAGATCGCACTGGCGCCGCTGATCATCGTCTGGTTCGGAATCGGCATCTCCTCGAAGATCGCGATCGCCGCGATCATCACCTTCATCGTCGCGGTCATCACCGCGCTGCAAGGCGCCAAGGAGGTCGATGCCGATCTGGTCAAGCTGTTGCGCTCGCTTGGCGCCAGCCGGCTGAAGACCTGGCGCACCGTCATCATCCCCGGCGCGATGCCGTGGATCGTCGCTGCCTTCCGGCTCAATGTCGGCTTCGCCCTGATCGGCGCCGTGGTCGGCGAGTACATCGCCTCCAAGGAAGGCCTCGGCTACATGATCTACTATGCCGGCGTGCTCTACGACCTCAACGCGGTCTGGGTCGGCATCGCCACGCTGATGGTGGTGGCGCTGCTGATGTATGGCGCGATCGACCTGATCGAACGGCGCCTGCTCTCCTGATCCGCAACCACACCCCTCCAATATCCGGGACGTCATGGCTTTTGCACGCGGCGAGGACGCCGACATCTATTACGAAATTCATGGGCGCGGCACGCCAATCGTGCTGTCGGCCGGCATGGGCGGCAGCGGCTCGTTCTGGACGCCGCAGCTCGATGCGCTCGCGAAACATCACCAAGTCATCCTCTACGATCACGTCGGCACCGGCCGCAGCGCGGCCGGCCGCCGCAGCATCGCCGGCATGACCGACGACATCGTCTGCGTGCTCGACCACGCCGGCGTCGAGGCGGCGCATCTCGTCGGCCACGCCATCGGCGGCATYGTCGGCATCGAGCTCGCGCTGCGCCACCCAAAGCGGCTGCGCAGCCTCGTCGTCATCAACGGCTGGGGCCGCGCCGATCCATTCCTGCGACGCTGCTTCGAGATCCGGAAAGCACTGCTCAACCAGTCCGGACCGCAGGCCTATGTGCGCGCGCAGCCGCTGTTCCTGTATCCGCCGCAATGGATCTCCGAAAACATCGCCCATCTCGACGCGGAGGAGGAGCGCATCCTGAAGCATTTCCCGCCGGTGGCGACGATGATCCAGCGCATCGACATGTTCCTGGCGTTCGAGGGCGGCAAGCGCCTCGCCGAGATCAACGTGCCGACGCTGCTGGCGTCGGCGAAGGACGATGCGCTGGTGCCGGCCTATCTCACCCGTGAACTCGCCGCCGCCATTCCGCAGGCGCGGGTGCACGAGGTCGATTGGGGCGCGCATGCCTTCACCGTGGTCACGCCGGGCATCTTCAACGATACGCTGCTCGATTTCTGCAAGGAGGTGGACCGATGAATGCGCTCGCGCAGGACCTCACGCGCACCACGGACGCCGCACCGGTCGTGCTGCGGGCCGAGAATGTCGGCGTCACCTTCGACGGCGGCGGCCGGCCGGTCGAGGCGATCCGGAAAGTCGATTTCGAGCTCAACCGCGGCGAAACGCTTGCGATCGTCGGTCCCTCCGGCTGCGGCAAGTCCACGCTGTTCAATGCTATTGCCGGCCTGTTGCGGCCGACCCGCGGCCATGTCGAGGTCGGAGGCCGGCGCGTCGGCGATGCCGCCGGCCATGTCGGCTACATGCTGCAAAAGGACTTGCTGCTGCCCTGGCGTAGCGTGCTCGACAACGTCATGCTTGGCCTCGAGGTCCGAAAGACGCCCAAGGCTCGTGCGCGCGAGATCGCGCTGGAGCTGATCAAGACCTATGGCCTCGCCGGCTTCGAGCACACGAAGCCAGCGGCGCTCTCCGGCGGCATGCGCCAGCGCGTCGCCATCATGCGCACGCTCGCCTTCGACCCCGAGGTGATCCTGCTCGACGAGCCGTTCTCGGCGCTGGACTTCCAGACCCGTCTGCTGATGCAGGCCGACGTCGCCCGCATCATCGCCGAGCGCGGCAAGAGCGCCATTCTCGTCACCCACGACATCGGCGAGGCTATCGCCATGGCCAACCGCGTGCTGGTGCTGAGCGCCCGGCCGGCAACGGTCCGCGCGCTGCACGTGATTGATCTGCCCCGCGCCGGCCGCGATCCGGCGGCGTTGAGGACGGATGCGCTGTTCCAGGATTATTTTGCGAAGATCTGGGCGGATCTGGAGAAGCCGGCGGGGGTGGCGTGACGCCGGGCCTAGTTCGCCTTGATGCCGGCCTCGTTGATGAGCTTGCCCCATTTCGTGCTTTCGCTCTGAATGAAGCTGCCGAACTGCTCCGGCGAGGTCGGGGCGGGCTCGGCACCGAGGGTCCGGATCTTCTCGGCCACCGACGGGTCTTTCAGGGCTTTCACGAAGGCTTCGTTCAACCGGCCGACGATATCGGCAGGCGTGCCGGCCGGAGCAACGAGCCCGAACCAGCCCACGGATTCGAAGCCTGCAATGCCACTCTCGGCGAGCGTCGGCACATCGGGCAAGGATGGGAGGCGGCGCACTGAGGAGACGCCGACGGCGTTGAGCTTGCCTTCGAGGATCAACTGCCTCGATGCGGGAATGTCCAGCACCGCGAAGGGGACATGGCCGGCGAGAACATCGACCGTCGCCGGTGCGGTCCCGCGATAGGGGACCAGTTCCATCGTGATCCCCGCCTTCTGCGTGAACAGCGCGGCGGTCAAATGCATGGCCGTCGAATTGCCACCATGTCCGATCGACAGCGCGCCGGGCTTGGCCTTGGCGAGCGCGATCGTCTCTGCTGCATTGTGCGCAGGGACGTTCGCGGACGCGACCAGCACAAAGGGTATTTCCGCAAGCAGGGTGATGGGCACGAGATCCCTGGGGTCGAACGGCATCGACGGATTGAGGTGCAGGTTCACCGTCAGGGCGCCTGCCGGCGCGACGCCGAGCGTGTAGCCGTCCGGCTTGGCTTGCGCGACCGCGGCCATGCCGATGTTRCCTCCAGCGCCGGCGCGGTTCTCGATCACGAGGCTTTGCTTGAGCTCGGCCGTGACCAACGGCTCGAGCGCGCGGATCACGGTATCGGCGCTGCCGCCGGGCGRGAAGGTCACGATGATCTTGATCAATTGCTCCGGGTAGGCGGCTTCGCCCGCCTCCAGCGGCAGCACGGCGAAAATCGCGGCCGTCAGCACGGCCAGAATGCGGCGCCTTGCAACGTGAAGCACGTTCCCCTCCCAATGCATTTTTCGTTCGTGGCCAACGGCCGTCAGGCCGGCAGCTTGATGTTCCTCTACGCCGCCGCGCCGGTGAGACGCGCCAGCAGGCCTTGCGGATTTTCGGGCGCGGCCGGGCCGCGCCAGGCGATGTGCTGGTCGGGCCGTACCAGCACGAGCTTCTCTGCATAGGCGCCGTTGGCCTCATCCGGCGCGATGTCGACCAGCGCGAGCGGCATGCCGCGCTCTCCTGCGGCCGACAGCAGCGGCGTCACATCGATCGCCGGATCCAGCCGCAACAGTGTGTAGCCCGGTCCGAATGCGTCGTAGAGCGATCGTCCGTCGCGCAGGAACACATGCGGCGCGCGTGCGCCCGGCACGGTGGAGGGCGTAAAACTCCCCATCGCGTAAGCCGGTGGCGTCTCGCCGTCATAGGCGATGATCGGAGAGGCATCGTAGTAATAGCCGAAGTTCAGCCCGGCGCAGCAATATTGCTGGACGTTGAGTTCGTAGGCCGCCTTGGCCAGCGCTGCGCGCGCCGCGTGCCCGCGCGGCGTGTCGTCCTCGATCTCCGCCGACACGCCGCCGCGCTGCGCCATCATCTTCATCGCATGATCCATCGCGAACCGCGACACCTGTTCGGTGATGGGCTGACGCTCCGCCTCGTAAGCATCGAGGATCGAAGCCGGCGCCCACCCGTTCAGATGCGCCGCCAATTGCCAGCAGAGGTCGACGGCGTCCGCAATGCCCGCATTCATGCCGTAGCCGGCATAAGGCATCCACAGATGCGCGGCGTCGCCGCAGATGAAGACCCTGCGGTCGCGGAAGCGATCGGCCACGAGGCGACGCCCGACCCAGTCCTCCTTGCTGAGGACCTTGTACTCGAAGCGCTCGTCGACGCCGAGAATGGCACGGATCGCCCAGTCGCGATCGACCGAATCGAACTCCGGCTCGTCGGGCTTGAGGTGGTTGTGGATCAGCCAGCGGTTGTGACCGTCGATCGCAACGGTCGTGCCGGAGCGTCGCGGGTTGAGCGAGRGCACCATCCAGGCCGGCTTGTGCGCACCCATCAGCTGCTTGAGTTGCGGGGCTTCGATGAAGGTCGATTGCACGCGCTGGATCACCGGCGTCCCGGACAGGCTCGCGCCGATCGATTTGCGGACGAGGGAACGGCTGCCGTCGCACCCGATCACGAAGCCGGCTTCGATGCGGAGCGAACTCCCGCTGTCGAGATTGCGTGCGAGGGCGACCACGCCGTGGTCGTCCTGCTCGATATCAGTGATTTCCGTGCGCGCCAGAATGGTGATGCGCGGCTGGGCTGCGGCGTGGCTGAACAGGATCGGCTCGAGATAGACCTGGTTGATCCGGTGCGGCGGCTCCGGCGTCGGCCACCAGGTATCTGGGCCGCCGGTTGCGCTGTAACGGCGCGCGCGAGAGGGGATATCGATGCGGCAGAGTTCGATGCCGGTCGCCGTGGTCCGGTAGGAGCAATCGTTCGGGAAGTCCGCGGGCAGGCCCGCGTCGCGCAGCTTCGCGGCGACGCCGAGCCGGCGGAAGATCTCCATCGAGCGCGCCGAGACGTGATTGCATTTGACGCTGGGCGGATCGCCGGCGTGGCGGATCTCCGCGACGACAACGTCGATCCCGCGCGAGGCCAGATCCATGGCCGCGGTCAATCCCACGGGCCCGGCGCCCACCACCAGAACCTGTGTCCTCATGCCCGTTTCATCCCCTTGCTGTGCGGCGGATTCTCTGTCCGCGCGGCATGCATTTTATTGCGGGGCCGCTTATGAGATAAGCCAGAAAGAATTCATTAATTCATGAGCTTTGCCTATGAATGTCACCTTGCGGCAGCTACGGGCCTTCAGCGCCGTGTACCGGACGCGCAGCATCACGCGGGCCGCGCGCGAGCTGGGGATCACGCAATCGGCGGCGAGCCTGCTGATCCAACAGCTCGAGATCCAGCTCGGCGTAAAATTGTTCGACCGCTCTACGCGTTCGGTGCAGCCGACGCTGGCAGCCGACGAGGCCTTTCGTGCCGCCGAACGCATGCTGAGCGATGCGCTGGGACTGTCACGGCGCATGCGTGACCTCGCGCAAGCGCGCACCGGCCGCGTCGCTTTTGTCGCCTCCGCCGGCGCCGCATCGGCGCTGCTGCCCCTGGTGCTGGCGAAATTCCGCGCGGCCCATCCCGACATCGAAATCGACATGCGCGACGTCGCCGCCGACGATCTCGTTCCGCGCCTGATCGCAACCGATGCGGAGTTCGCGATCGGCAGCGTGGAGGGTGAATTCGCGGAGATGACGATCGAGACGCTGATCCATGGACGGCTGAGTGTCATCGGCCGCCGCACCGCCGACTTCGCCGCGCGGCGTTCCCTCACATGGGACGAGCTGGCGCAGCTCCCGACGATCGCGATGCGGCGCGAGACACGGATCCGCATGCAGATCGACCAGGCGCTGGGCGCGCAAGGCAAGCGCCTCTCGCCGACCTATGAAGTGACGCTGATCAACACCGCACTCGCCATGACGGCGCAGGGACTGGGGCTTGCCATCCTTCCCGCCACGATGCTGCCGGCCGATCAGTTTCCAACACTGATCGCAAGACCTCTGGTGCGCCCAGCCATCACCCGTCCGGTGTCACTGCTGCAGCGTCAGGGCCGAACGCTATCGCCGGCCGCGCAGGCCTTTGTCACGACAGCGCGGACGGTACTTGCGCAGCAATCGGGGCGGGCGTCTTAAGCAGGAACCGGGGCAGACAAAGGATAATGGCGGAGAGGGAGGGATTCGAACCCCCGATAGGCTTGCACCTATGCCGCATTTCGAGTGCGGTGCATTCAACCACTCTGCCACCTCTCCTGAAGGCGCCATATTAGGAGCAGGGCCCCTGTGGTTGGGGGCGTTAATAGGCGAGGATGGCGGGYCAGACAAGGCGCGAAAGGGGAAAATCCGCTGCCTCTTTCATCCCCATCCCAGCCTTCGGAAGGAACTGCCATGGAGCATCTGACGATCAAGGCCAATGGCGCCGATTTCCATCTGGTCCGCTCTGGCCAAGGCAAACCGCTGCTTTTGCTGCATGGTTGGCCCGAATTCTGGCTGACCTGGGAGCCGGTGATGGACCGGCTGGCCGATCGCTTCACGCTGATCGCGCCAGATCTGCGCGGCTTTGGCGACAGCGACAAGCCATCCGGCCCATTTGGGGCGGACGGTCATGCGGCGGACATGCTGGCGCTGATGGACGGGCTCGGCGTCAGCCGATTCGGCGTCGTCGGCCACGATGTCGGCGGCGCTGTGATGCAGCCCCTGGCCCGCCTGGCGCCGGAGCGGATCCCCGGTCTGTTCTTCTTCGATTTCGTCTATCCCGGCATCGGGCCGCGCATGGCGGCACCCGACCGGCTCAACCACATCTGGTACCAGTCCTTCCACCAGATGGAGATGGCCGTGCGGCTCGTCGGCGCAAGCCGCGAAAACTGCCGGCTGTATATCGGTCACTTCCTGAAAGGCTGGGCGCACCGAAAGAACGCCTTCGATGATGTCCTCGACGCCTTCGCCGACAATTTCTTCAAGGACGGCAATCTCGCCGGCGGCTTTGCGTATTATCGCGCCGCGCATGCCGGGCGTGTCGCGATGATCAAGGGCGAAGCTCCACAGCTGCCGCCGATCGACGTGCCGACCTGCGTGCGCTGGGCCGAGCACGATCCGCTGTTTCCCTATGCGTGGACCGACCGGCTCGGCGAGACGTTCAGCGCGCTCGATCTCGCGATGTTTCCCGGCGCCGGCCACTTCCCACATCGGGAAAATCCCGACCACGCGGCCGCAGAGATCGCGGCGTTCTTTCAGCGCATCGACTGGAGTTGAGTCCGAGTAAGGGGTGGGACCGCCAGACGCGGTAAACACTGGCGGTCCCGTGCCGCTCATTGAAATACTGGCCAGGAAGGGCGGCTTCGCTGGCCAGGTGAGGCGACAAATTCGACCGTACCGGGTGCCCCATGCACCGCAACGCAATCCGTCCCTTAACCTAACCAGTCAAGGTTACTCCTTGTCAGACTTAGCCTTTTTCTTCCCATTCTCGGTAGAATCACGGTCTTTCCCATTGTCCTTGCGGCGGTTGGTGAAGCGCGCGTTGCCGAGCCCGGTGCCGATGGTGAGCACGCCCCAGCGCTCGACATCCTGCATGAACGGTATCTCGGAGAGGCCCTGAACCACGCCGTCATTGTGCATCAGGATCGCGGTGTCGTGCGCGCCGATCTGCGGGATGCCTTCGATCAGGCTCGCCGGCAGGTTGAACTTGCTGCTCTCCCAATTGCCCGGCAGGTTCTGCGCACCCTTCTCGATCGAGCCGTCCGCGTTGATCACGCCGGGACAGGCGATGCCGATGAAGGGCGCGAGCTTGAAGCCCTCGTTTTCGGCCTCGGTGATCAGCCCTTTCAGCATTTTCGTGAGCCGCTTCACCGCGCCTTCGCGCGTCGGCTCGTCATCGGCGTGACGCCACAGCTCGGACTTCCAGACGCCCGCTTTCGAGAGGTCCCTGGCCTTCTTCCAGCGCGTCTCGACCACGCCGCAGCGGATGTTGGTGCCGCCGATATCGACGGCGAGGATGCTGTCATGGGCCTCGAAGATCCAGGACGGCGCCAGATGCAGCGCGCCTAGCAGGCCGGCCTCGTCCGGATGATGGCGGATCGGCCGCATGTCGACCTTGAGATCCTCGGACCTCAGGATGATCTCGGTGCGGGCAATCGCGAGCTCGCCGAGCCGGGAATCGCGAAACCCGCCGCCGACCACGATGCGCTCGGTCTTGGCCCAGGCCTTGGTCTTCAGGAAGCGCCGCGTGACATAGGCAAGCTCCTGGGCGAACTCCTCGATCGCGCTGTGGACCAGCGCGGACGCCTCGGTGTCGTCGCCGACCAGGATGGCATCCAGGGTCTTCTTGCTGATCTCGTCCGACGGCTCGTCGCCGAAGGGATCCTCGCCGGATTTGCGCAAGGGTTTGCGCCAGCGATCGAGCATGTCCCGGAATGCGCCCTTGCTGGCGCGATCACCGAGGAAGCCGTCCTCGTCCTTGATCTCGATGTTGAAGCTGTCGACATCGACCGACGGCAGCCGGCCCGCACCGTGCTGCGCGATGCCCGTCGTGGCGACCAGTTCGTCCGTTGCCATGGGTGCCCTTGCCCGCTTGCGAAATCTTGGGGACAACGGCGCGGGAACCCGTTGGTTGCAAAGCCGGCGGAGAATCGGCTGACGGGCGGGCGGGCGCCAAATCCTTCAAATCCGGGCCTTTTTCGGCGGTTTTCCTTGACTTGCGGCGTCCGGCGGCTATAAGTCCCACACCCGGCGCGGGGCGTTTCTCGCGCCGCTTGTTTTTGCGTGGGTTTTCAAAGGGATAACTCCCGCCCGCACAAAACTCGCATGAACCCATAGCGACTGACAAAAAGCCGGCCCGGACAAACTGTCGCGAGGCCGGGATTGAACACGAAGGAAGAAAACGATGTTCGCAGTCATCAAAACCGGCGGCCGGCAGTACCGCGTCGTTCCGGATGATGTCCTGGAAGTAGGCAAGATCGAAGGCGAAGTCGGCTCGATCGTGCAGCTGAATGAAGTTCTGGTGGTCGGCGGCGACACGCCGATCCTGGGCCTGCCGACGGTCGCAGGTGCGTCCGTGGCGGTCGAGGTGCTCGACCACAAGCGTGGCCCCAAGGTCATCGCGTTCAAGAAGCGCCGCCGCAAGAATTCGCGCCGCAAGCGCGGCTACCGCGACGAGATCACGGTGCTGCGCGTCAGCGAGATCCTGACGGACAACGCCAAGCCCACCAAGGGCCCGCGTCCGAAGAAGGAAAAGGTCGCCAAGGACACGGCGACGGACGAAGCCGCCGCATAAATTGATCACGCCAATTC
>NZ_JBFULT010000140.1:0-13931 GCF_054049755.1 Bradyrhizobium sp. P5_C11_2 | reverse complement strand
GGACTGGGCGGTGCTGTCACAATCGCTTGCCGCCACGCTGTTGACCACGCTTGAGGGTTTTGTGGCGGCCAGCGTCGGCGGCATCGCGCTGGCGCTGCTGTTCAACCAGTCGAAATGGGTGGAATATTCGCTGTTCCCCTACGCCGTCATTCTCCAGGTCACGCCCGTGATCGCGATCGCGCCGCTGCTCCTGATCTACCTGGAGCAGCAGACCGCCGTCGTCGTCTGCGCCTTCATCGTGGCCTTTTTCCCGGTGCTGTCCAACACCACGCTCGGGCTCAATTCGGTCGATCGCAATCTCGCCGGCCTGTTCCAGCTCTATGGGGCCTCGCCGCAGCAGACCCTGCGCCTCCTGAAGCTGCCGGCGGCGCTGCCTTATATTCTCGGCGGCCTGCGGATTGCCGGCGGCCTGTCGCTGATCGGCGCGGTCGTGGCCGAAATCGCGGCGGGCACCGCCGGCGCGGGGTCCGGGCTCGCCTACAGGATCGCCGAATCCGGCTATCGATTGAACATACCCCGCATGTTCGCGGCGCTGCTGCTGTTGTCGCTGGCCGGGATTGTCATCTATGGGGTGCTGGCGCTAGTTTCGCATCTCGTTTTACGGCGCTGGCACGAGAGCGCGCTTGGAAAGGAAAACTGATGGCTGCCGGTTCGATTTCGTCCGAAAAGATCGACCTTCTGATCTATGGGCCGGTGCGGCCGATCCTCGAGAACGGTTTTTCCGATCATTTCGTCGTGCACAAGGCCGAGACGCGCGGCGATCTCGAGCGGCTGACGCCGGCGATCCGCGAAAAGATCCGCGGCGTGGCCGTGACCTATCACACGGTGCGTGCCGACAGGGAGTCGCTGTCGCAGCTGCCCAAGATCGAGATGGTGGCGAGCTTCGGCGTCGGCTACGACCACGTCGACGCCAAATACGCCGCCGAGCACGACATCATCGTCACCAACACGCCCGACGTGCTGACCGAAGAGGTCGCCGACGTCGCGATGGGCCTGTTGATCTCCACCGTGCGCGAATTCATCAAGGCCGACCGCTACGTGCGCTCCGGCCTCTGGCAGACGCAGAACTATCCGCTCAGCGTCGGCTCGCTGCGCGACCGCAAGGTCGGCATCGTCGGCATGGGCCGGATCGGCCAGGCCATCGCGCGCCGGCTCGACGCGTCGCTGGTGCCGGTGGTCTATCACTCCCGCAACCCGTCCAAGGACGTCTCCTACAAGCACTATCCCGATCTGATCGAGATGGCGAAGGCGGTGGATACGCTGATGGTGATCGTGCCCGGCGGCGCCTCGACCAACAAGATGATCAATGCCGAGGTGCTGAAGGCGCTCGGCCCGCGCGGCGTGCTGGTCAACGTGGCGCGCGGCTCCGTGGTCGACGAGCAGGCCCTGGTCCAGGCGCTGAAGTCCGGCACCATCCTCGCCGCCGGTCTCGACGTGTTCGCGGCCGAGCCGAGCGTGCCGGACGAGCTCAAGAGCATGCAGAACGTCGTGCTGCTGCCGCATATCGGCTCGGCGTCGGTGGTGACGCGCAACGCGATGGACCAGCTCGTGGTCGACAACCTCAAGGCCTGGTTCGCCGGCAAGGCGCCGCTGACGCCGGTTGCGGAAACGCCGGTAAAGGGGCGCTGATGATCGCATCCCGCCTCGCTGCGTGGGTGATGGCGGCGCTGGCCGCCGCGCCGACGCTCGCGCAGGCGCAGGATGCGACGAGCCTGAAGAAGGACATGCCCGGACAATGGGAGCTCTCGACCACCGAGCGCAGCAAGACCTGCGTCGTCACGCTCAAGGCTGACGCCGCGGGTCAGGGCTACAAGCTCGAGCTGGAGCCGGCCWGCAAGACCGCGCTGCCTTTCACCAAGGATATCGTCGCCTGGAGCGTCAGGGGTCTCGACATCGTGCGCTTGCAGGACGCCACCGGTGAATCGGTGATCGACTTCACCGAGGTCGAGGCCGGCATCTTCGAAGGCCTGCGGCAGGGCGAGGGCGTCTACATCCTGCAAGACCTCGCCGCCGCCCGTTCGATGGCCAAGTCGATGGACCAGATGATCGGCGACTGGTCGATGGTGCGCGGCAACGGCCAGCCGGTCTGCGGGTTGACGCTGACCAACACGGAAGCCGGGCCGGATAATTTCCAGGTCTTCCTCAAGCCGAAATGCGATGCGGCCATTGCGCAGTTCAACCCGACGCAATGGCGGCTCGAGCGCGGCCAGATCGTCCTGATGTCGAAGTCCGGCGAGGCCTGGCAGTTCGAGGCCGACGACAACGCGCAGTGGCGGCGCGTCCCCGATACCGCCGATCCCCTGATCATGCTGCGGCAATAATTTCTCCCGGGGATGTCGATTTGGCCGAGGCCCAATCGTCACATCCATAGCGAGCCGGTTTGCGGCCGGAGCGGTCGCTGCTCGCGCCAAGGGAGTTCTTTCATGCGCTTCATGTACATCGTCACCTCCAGCCAGCCGATGGCAGGCCCGTCCCCGGCATTGGCGGAGGCGATGCAGAAAATATCAGAGCGGGAGATCAAGGCCGGTCGAATGCTCGACACCGGCGGCCTGATGCCGCTTGCGACCGGCGCACGGGTGAAGATCGTCGACGGCGAGCTCAGCGTCATCGATGGCCCCTTCGTCGAAGCCAAGGAAGTGATCGGCGGCTATGCCATTTTCGAGCTGCGCGACAAGGCGGAAGCCCTGGCCATGGCGAAGGAATTCATGCAGTTGCATCTCGATCACATGCCGGGATGGGACGGTACCTGCGAATTGCGGGCATTCGCAACGCCGGGCGTCGACGTGGCGTGCGAGATCGACGCGCCTGCCAGGGTCGCCGCCCGCGCCTGATGAACACCACCGCTCGTCTGAGAGCGTTTTCGAGCGAAGTGGATACCGGTTCGCGTAAAGAAAACGCGTCAAAACAAGAATCTAGAGCCCCGTTCCGATTCCGTCGGAACGGAAAGGGCTCTGGTCGGCGGCGATGACGGCCGCCGACATCGATCGCGCGATCCGCGCCGCGATTCACGCAAATTGGCGCGTCGTGCAGCCGCGGCTGATCGCGACGCTGTCGCGCATGCTGCGGGACGTGACGCTCGCGGAGGAATTGACCCAGGACGCACTGGTCGCCGCGCTGGAAGCCTGGCCGCGCAGCGGGGTGCCGGACAATCCCGGCGCCTGGCTGGTTGCGACAGCCAAGCGCCGCGCGCTCGATCATTTGCGCCGGGCAAAAATGCTCGCCCGCAAGCGGGACCTGCTGACGCACGACCTGATGCAGGAGCAGGACGCGATGCCCGATTTCGACACCGCCCTCGACGACGACATCGGTGACGAATGGCTGCGGCTGATCTTCACGGCCTGCCACCCGTTGCTGCCGCGGCAGGCCCGCGCGGCGCTGGCGTTGCGCATGATCTGCGGCCTCACCACCGACGAGATCGCGCGCGCCTTCCTGGTCACGGAGGCAACCATCGCCCAACGCATCGTCCGCGCCAAGCGCACGCTTTCGCGGTCGGGCCTCACCTACGAAACGCCGGGCGGCGAGGCGCTTTCCGAGCGTCTCGCTTCGGTGCTCGAAGTCGTCTATCTCATCTTCAACGAGGGCTATGCGGCCTCACGCGGCGAGGAGTGGCTGCGGCCGCAGCTCTGCGACGAGGCTCTGCGCATGGGGCGGGTGCTGGTCGGGCTCGCGCCGCTCGAGCCCGAGGTCCACGGTCTCATGGCGCTGATGGACCTGAATGCCGCGCGGATGCATGCCCGCACCGACCGCGATGGCGAGCCCATCCTGCTGATGGACCAGGATCGCGGGCTGTGGGATCGGCTCCAGATCACCCGCGGCCTTCGGGCGCTGGATCGCGCGCGCGAGCTCGGCGGTGCCGGGCTGTTCTACACGCTACAGGCCGCAATCGTCGCGTGTCATGCCACGGCGGAGACGGCCGCAAGCACCGACTGGCGGCGCATCGCGGAGCTCTATGGCCAGCTTGCGACGCTGGTGCGCTCGCCTGTGATCGAACTCAACCGCGCGGTCGCGCTCGGCATGGCCGAAGGGCCGCAGGCCGGGCTCGATCTCGTGGATCTGATCGCCGACGAGCCGGCGCTCAGGGCCTATCACCATCTTCAGGCCGTGCGCGGCGACCTTCTGCAGCGGCTCGGCCGCTTCGCCGAGGCGCGGCTATCGTTCGAGACCGCCGCCCGTCTTGCAACCAATGCGCGCGAGCGCGGGTTGATGGAACGACGTGCGGCAGACATCGCCGATGCCGACTGGCCTTGAGTTGAGTGATCGGGCCGCGTGCTCGGTGCAACCTCTCCCGCTTGCGGGGGAGGTCGCGCCGAAGGCGCGGGTGGGGGCTTTCTCCTCTCGGGGGTTATCGGTTGCGGAGATACCCCCTCCCCAGCCCTCCCCCGCAAGCGGGAGAGGGAGCGCACCTATTCAAGCACGCGAACCTCATCTCATCGCACGTTACGTCGTCACCTTGGGCGGCGGCGCGGTGCCCTGCGCCCACTTCTCCAGCTTGCCGAGCACGCCCCAGGCGGTGAGCGCCAGCGAGATCGGCATCGCGAACTGGCCGAGCCCCGGCACCGCCGACACGATCGTTCCGAGCAGCCCGGCAATGCCGCCCGCACTGGGGCTCGCCGTCACCGACGAGAGCAGCGCGGTGAGCACCGAGCCGCCGAGGCCGAGGGCGGTCTTCTTGCCGTCGAGCAGCTTGCCGACGGTCTCGCCGAGCGCGCCGTTGACCTGGCCGAGCACCGGCTTGCCGTTCTTGTTGAGCAGGGTGCTGAGCAGGTCGACGACCTGCTTCAACTGGTCGACGGGGGCGGAGTTGGTTGGGGTGACTGGTCCTGGCATGGGTGTCGTCTTGTTGATGAGGGAGAAGAGCCGTTCGAACAGGCTGATCGGATCGTTGGTTGCCGGCAGCGTGCTTCCCGGTGATGTCACGCTGCCCGGTATCACGCTTCCCGGCGTCACCCCGCCGGCTGACGGCCGCAGCAACTGCGCGAGGTCTTCCAGCCGCTTCAGGATCGGGGACAGGTCGGCATGTTGCCCGGCGGGGACCACCTGCGTGCCGCGCGAGAGGGCGGCCATCGTGGCGCCGTCGAGCAGGCCGGTGTCCCGCAGCCCGTTCTGCTGCTGAAACTGCGAGACGGCGGCCTTGGTCTTCGGCCCGCTGATGCCGTCCTCGGCCAGCGGTGGATTGGCCCCGAGCCTGTTGAGCGCCTGCTGCATGAGGACAATCGTCGACGCCTCGTCGTCCTCGGGTTCGGTGCGGCCCGCGATTTGCGGGCTGCCGTCCAGGGTGATCGAGGAATCGAGCGCCATCATCGCGCGCAGGACCACGGCCGTGCCGAGCTGGGAATCGACGTGGCTCGGGTCGAACACATGGTCACGGACGAATTTGCCGGCCCTCGCCTCGGGCGGGCCGTACAGCGTCGAGCCGCCGTAGAGATAGGGCGAGTTGCAGCCCTTGCCGTGATAGCCGTAGCCGTTGAAGCCCTCCAGCCGGAACAGGGTTCGCGCCGCTCCCCAGTCTCTCGCGCCGACGAAGTTTTCGATCCTCAGTGCGTCCACGGCGCCGTCGACGAACGACGCAAACGGACCGCGTCCTTTCGGAACGATGGTCGTCACGCGATGGAGCGACTCGCCGTTGCCGAGATAGGTGTCGAAATCGAAGTTGGACTCGCGATAATGGCAGAGCGCGACAAAATGCCAGGGCACGTCGGTCAGCCGCTCGACCTGCTGATAGGTCGCCTTGCCGTTGATGGCCTTGCGCGCCACCGCGTTCGCATCTGCGAGGCGTCCAGGCCGGATCTCGAGATTGGACCAATTCCGCTCGTACTCGCCTTTCAGGCTCTCGAATGAAACCATTTCCTGCTCCCGCAAATGATGAATGAATCGTCGTGCAAGTCAGGTGTGAGCCATGTGCCGTTATCGCGGCGTGACTCCAGCGTGATCCCGCAAATCTGGCAGGCCGCGGGCCCGGTGCATGTGAAATGGCTTACACGCCCGGCGAGAAAAGCGAGCGGTGATGGGACCGCGGACGCGGGAACCGGGAGGGCCGGCCATCCGTTGGTAACGGAACGGTCCGGCAAGGAGTCCTGCATGGCCAAGCGCGTCCTCGCGATCGGCATCGAACCCGGCCCATGCGCATCTCGAAGCCGGCGCGCATAATTCATCAATGCAACCACCCGTTGACGTTGCTGGCTTTATGGCCAATTCTATCCGCGGTCATCACCGGTGGAGGTCCTCATGTCCAGGTTTGTGCTGCCGCTCGTCTGCGCCGCGACGCTTGCGGGCTGCGGTGTCGTCAGCACGGTGACGGAGGGGTTCAAACAGTCGAAAGCCGTGGAGGCCGACGTCGAACAATCGACCGGTGTCAAGCCGGCGGTCGGCTTCAATTGGCACAATGGCCGGCTGGTGTCGGTGACGGTTCAATTCCCGCATCTCTATGAAGACAAGCCGCTCAACGAGCTCGCAGGACTCGTTCGCGACGTCGTCACCAAGGATTTCAAGCAGGCGCCGGAAAGGATCGTGCTGGCCTTTGCGGTCGACAAATGATGGATCGCAGCGTCTCACGGCTCGGCATCTCGCGCCGCATCAATGCCGGYGGCCCGCGATTGTTCTGGCCCGAATCCGCCTCCGGAGCTATGACTGACGCCACGATCAAGGGAGGGCATGGGATGCTTCGAGGTCTTGGAATTGCAGCGTGCCTGGGCGTCGCCATGGCGATGCCGGTCCATGAAGCCGTGGCGCAGGACGCCATCGGCGGCGCCATCATCGGCGGCGTCGGTGGAGCGATCGTGGGCGGCGCGCTCGGCGGCGGCCGCGGGGCCGCGATCGGCGCCGTCGTCGGCGCCGGCACGGGCGCCGCAATCGCGTCCGAAGGCGAGCGTCGCCGCTCCGGATACTACGCGTATCAGCGCGGCTGCTATATGCAGCGCCCGGACGGCTACTACGTCCAGGTCAATCCGAGATATTGCTACTGACAACTGTCGTTGAACGGCCGGCCCGTTCTGACGCAGTGCCGGCCGCTTCAGGAGTACGAGATCGGCGTCCGGCAGCTTAACTCTTGGCGGTCGCTTCCGGCATGATCTGGCGCAGTGGCTCCGGGGAGATCGATATCTGGCCGGTAAACGGCCGGTCATGCGCGGCGATGAGCAGGACCGAGGTGGCGACGCCGGTCGCGAACAGGCCCATCGCGATCGCCGATCCCAGGCGGTTGTCGCAATGAACGAAGCCGATTAGCAGCAGCGCGCAGGCCGCCTGGAGATACAGGCACCACCATTTGACCGAATTCACCGCGGCGAGGCTGACGATGATCCGCTGCCGCCGCGCGTCCAGCGCCTGCTCCAGCGCGGCGATGAGCTCGCGCTGCACATTCGCCTGCCCCGGGCCTTGCGGCGTCGTCGCGATGACGAGCTGCAAGGCTTCGGCGAGCGCCGGCGGCGTGACCTTCAGCGACGCTTCCTGATGTGCCATCATCGGCCATTCCACCGCGACGGCCTGCCCGACATAGTCGCGCACCAGGCCGCGCAGCTTGGTCTCCTGCTCCGCCGGCAGGCCGGCGGCCAGCAGCACCGCGCTTCGCAGCGCACTGGCCTCGCGGCTCACCGCGGCGCTGGCGCGGTCGCTGTCGCCCCAGACCTGCGCGGCGATAAAGGCGACGAACAGGCCGAAGATGATGCCGAGCACCGGCAGCATGCCCGGCGAGATCGCCTTCAGCGACTTCGCGCGCTGCTCCGTAGCCAGCAGCGCGATGCCTGCGAATATTGCTGCGGCGAGCAGATATGTGAAGCCGAAGATCACCAGTGCCATCGCGGGCACCGGCAGGTTGTGCAGCCAGTCGCTCATGCTTGTTTCGATCTGTTGGAAGGTTCTAGATCAACGACATCTCGCGCAGGCTCGCGATCAAAGCGCGTCGCTGTCCCAAGCCGCAATGTACGACCGCAATAGATCAAGCTCCTGGGACGGGAAGTCATGCCCCCATCGCTCCTTGTAGTCGGCCAAGCCGTGCTTCTTCAATACGGCTTCGGCCGCAGCCTGAACAGCCTTACCGAACTCTCGCGGAGCGCACGAGACGGAGAGTAATGGCGTCCCGTCAGTGTCGGGCAAATTGCTCCAAAGGTCAAAAAATCGCAGGATAACGATCCGCACGGTGTTGCCGTCCGTGCGGACGACCGACCAACGGTACTCTCCCGGCTCCACGTCGAACCCGATCGCGACGCTGTGTGTGCCGACGAGGACCGCTGAGGCGGCCAACACCAGTCTGCCCAAAGCATCAGAGAGATAGGAGGCCGACAACTTGCAGTCGCCTTCATCTGCACGAATTATACAGTCCGCCCAACCTGCTCCGGTCAGTCGATAGTCAATTGTCAGCACCGTCACGCCCCCTGCGTCGCACCAATTGTCACTCGCCGACGTCACTCAGATCAGCCGCATCCCCTTCAAACTCGCATGCCCGCTCTTGCCGACGATGATGTGATCATGCACCGCGATCCCGAGCGGCTTGGCGATGTCGATGATCGCCTTGGTCATCTGGATGTCCGCCTGCGAGGGCGAGGGATCGCCGCTGGGATGGTTGTGCACCAGGATCAGCGCGGTCGCGGACAATTCCAGCGCGCGCTTGATCACCTCGCGCGGATAGACCGGGGTGTGGTCGACGGTGCCGGTCTGCTGCACCTCGTCGGCAATGAGCTGGTTGCGCTTGTCGAGGAACAGCAGGCGGAATTGCTCCTTGTCGGCGAACGCCATGCTGGTGCGGCAATAGTCGATCACCTCATTCCATGACGACAGCGCGTTGCGGCTCTTGACCTCGCCCCTGGTCACGCGGCTTGCCGCCGCGGCGATCAGCTTGAGCTGGTTGATCGCGGCCTCGCCCACGCCCTCGACCTCGCGCAAGCGCGCCACCGGCGCGTGCACGACTTCGGCGAACGAACCAAAAGTCTTGATCAGCGTCTTCGCCAGCGGTTTGGTGTCGCGGCGCGGCAGTGCCGGAAACAGCGCCATCTCCAGCAGCTCGTAGTCGCTGAGCGCGTCCGCGCCGGCGCTGTAGAAGCGCTCGCGCAGCCGCTCGCGATGGCCGTGATAATGCGGCGTATCCTCGGGCTTGCTCTTGTCGTGGTCGGCTTTGGCGGGCATCGCGCGCCAAGCATTGCCGGGCCGAGGGAATTTTTCAACCGACAATTGTGGACGGCGTCCCCTCATGGCCTCCGCATCGGCGCGGCCACCGCCATGACGCCCATGACGATGAGCGCCATGCCGGCCAGCATCGACCATGTGAACCTCTCGCCAAGGAACGCGGTCCCAAGCAGCACGGCGAAGCCGGCGCGCAGATAGCTCCCGCTCGTCGTCCCGAGCGGGCCGAGTGTACGGATCAGGCGAAAATAGATCACCATTGCAAGCGCCGTACAGATGACAGCGAGGACGATGATCGCCGCGATCGCCTCCATGGGGGGCGGCGCCAGCATCCATGGCCGCTCGAAGAGGGCGGCCGCGGGGAGCATCAGCATCCCGGCGCAGCTCATGGCCCCGGCCGCCGTGACGATCGCGGGAAGGCTCGAAAATCGCTGCCCCCAGATCGGCGCGAGCGCGTAGCAGAGGCTCGCGCCCAGCACGGCCGCTTGCGCCAGCGGCGCTGCGGTGCCGATCCCGGAGAGCGCATGGTCACCGATCGTCGCGGCCACGCCGGCAAGACCGACACCGACGCCGGCGACCTTCCGGGCATCGAGGGCCCGCCGTCCGCGCCCGGTCATCATCGCGATCGCGAGCACGAACATCGGCGGGGTCGCGTTGAGCACCCCGGCGAGACCGCTCGCGATATGCGCCTCGCCCCAGCTGATCAGGGTGAACGGCAGGGCGCTTTGCAATAGCCCTTGCACGAAGAAGGCCGCCCACACCGGTCCGCTGCGCGGGAGCGTGTGTCCCTGCGCGCGAGCGATCGCGACCAGGAGAATGGCCGCGATCGTCACGCGTGCGGCAACCATCGTGAATGGCGGAATCGTCGGGACCGCGACCTTGATCAGCGTGAACGAGCTGCCCCAGATCAGCGCGAGCARCAGCAGGAGCCCGATCTCGAACGCGAGGCTGGCTTGTCCCGACGTCGTCCGTTGCGCCTGTGTGCTCATGCAATTTGCTCCGCGATCGACCGGCACCATGAGCCGGAGCGGCGGCGCGGGCTGGCTGAATTCGGACCTCATCGCCCGACCGAGTCCGATTTCAGCTACTCGGTGAGCCCTGATGAAACTATGATTCCGCCATGGCGAAGGTTTTCGCGCAGCCACCGACGCTGCCACCGCATCTCGACTGGGACATCTGCGACCGGGCGCGGCTGGCGCGTGCGCGCGCGTTCGACGGCTTGTTCTTTTCCGGCGTTCGCTCGACGAGGATCTACTGCCGGCCGGTCTGCCCGGTTCGTCCGGCGCGCTCGGAGAACGTCACTTTCTACCCGACGGCAGCGGCCGCGGAGCGGGCCGGCTTTCGCCCTTGCCTCCGCTGCCGTCCGGAGACGGCTCCGGGGTCTCCGGCCTGGATGGGAACGGCCACCACTGTGGCGCGCGGAATGCGCCTGATCGACGACGGCTTTCTGGACCGCGCCACCGCCGCAGAGCTTGCCGAAGCGCTCGGGTCGGGCCGCGCCATCTGCTGCGCCTGTTCATGCGCCATGCCCGTGCCAGCCCGAGCGAAATCGCGGCGACGCGGCGCGTGCAGGAAGCCAAGCGCCTGATCGATGGGACCGATATGACCCTGGCGGAGATCGCCTTCGCGGCCGGATTCGGTAGCGTTCGCCGCTTCAACGATGCCTTTGCCGCGACCTACAGGCGGCCACCATCGTCATTTCGCCGCCGGCGATAGGCGCTGCGCGCTCCTCGTCCCCGCGCCTTGCAAAAAAAGTTCGACTGCACCGTTTCCGACAGCCCGTCCCGTTCGTCTTGATGGCTGATGGAGGAACCACGATGCGTCACATTGGACCAGGCTTTTCACGCCGCACCGTTCTTGTACGAAGCGCCGCCGCGACCCTTGCTGCGGCCGCGCCCGCGTTGAGCAGATCCGCGAAATCGGAGACTACGGCCGACGACCGCCGAGTGCGCCTTGACCGCGTGATCGATCGCGCCATTGCCGAACGCCGCATCGTGGGAAGCGTCGTGTTGGTGATGCAGGATGGCGATGTCGTGTATCGCCGCGCCGCCGGCCAGGCCGATCGCGAGGCCAATCGGCCGATGCGCGAGGACGCGATGTTCCGCCTCGCGTCGCTGTCGAAGCCGATCGTCTCGGCCGCCGCCATGGCGCTGGTCGAGCGCGGCCGGCTGGATCCCCGGGATCCCGTCACCAAATGGCTGCCGGATTTCCGCCCGCAGACCATGGACGGCAGGGTTCCTGCCATCACCATCCACCATTTGCTCACCCATACGGCCGGGCTCTCCTATGGATTCCTCCAGCCGCCGGACGGGCCCTATGCGCGTGCGGGCGTTTCCGACGGTCTCGATCGATCGGGCATCGGGCTCGACGAGGAGATACGCCGTATAGCCGCCGCGGGCCTCCTCTCAGAGCCGGGCGCGCGATGGGGTTATTCCCTTGCGACCGATGTGCTCGGTGCGGTGATCGTCAAGGCGGCAGGTGAGCCATTGCCGGACGCTGTCCGCCGCCTCGTCACGGCGCCGCTTGCCATGGCCGACACAGCTTTCCTGGTCGATGACGCAACGCGGCTCGCTGTGCCCTATCTCAATGGCAAGCCCGAGCCGGCGCGGATGGAAGATCCGCAACTGGTGCCGTTCCGCGGCGGCGGAATCATCCACATGTCGCCGTCTCGCGCGTTCGATCGCACGTCGTTCCCCTCCGGTGGTGCCGGTCTGGTCTCGACCGCCATCGACTACGCCCGCTTTGCCGAGACGCTTCGCCTCGGTGGCGGGCCGGTGCTGAAGGCCTCGACCGTGCAGCAGATCACGACGAACCGGATCGGCGAGCTGACGCCGACGGGCCTTCCCGCCTGGGGCTTCGGCTATGGAGCCATCGTCCTGAAGGACAGCCTGTTGGCGAAGTCGCCCCAGGCGGCGGGAACCTGGACGTTCAACTGCGCCTATGGCCAGAGCTTCTTCGTCGATCCCGAGCGAAAGCTGACCGTCGTCGCCTTCACCAACACCGCGCTCGAGGGAGGATTTGGCGCCTTTCCGGTCGAGATCCGCGACGCCGTTTATGGGAGGGGCGAATGAGCCGCGACAAAAAAAGTTCGCGACCACCGTTTCCTCACCCCCTCTTCGTTCGTCTCAACAACGGGGCCTCGTCGAGCGGCCAGCCGGGCTTTTCGCAAGGGAGAACATCGATGTCTCATACCAAATCCGCGCCATCGCGTCGTGCCGTCGTTGCCACCGGCATCAGCGCCGGCGTCTTGCTCGCCGCCCAGGTGACCTCGTCCTACAGCCAGAACAGGAGTTCGAAAATGGAAGCGACCATTCGCATCGGCAGCGACATCACGACCCTCGTCAACGTCTTCACGGTCGACCCGGACAACCAGCCAAAGCTGGTTCAGCTCCTCAAGGAGGGCACCGAATCCTTCTTCAGCAAGCAGCCCGGATTCATCTCGTCCAGCGTCCACGCCAGCAAGGAAGGCGGGCGCGCGATCAACTACTCGCAATGGCGAAGCGCAAAGGACATCGAGAATTTCCGCAGTGATCCGAAATTCGCGCCCTACATCCAGCGCCTTGCTGCGCTCGCGAAGGCCGAGACGATCCTGTGCGAGGTCGTCGAGGTCAATCATGCCTGATGGCGCAGGGGCGGTCCAACAGACCGCCCGGGAGGTTCTCGATCGCCTTGCGGTGGAGCTGCGGCCGCAGCTGCACCGCTACTGCGCGCGCATGACAGGCTCGGTCATCGACGGCGAGGACGTGCTTCAGGAGGCGCTTCTGAAAGCCGTCGAGGCAGCCCCGCGGACAGAAGCGCTGAACAATCCGGAAGGGTGGCTGTTTCGCATCGCCCACAATGCCGCGCTGGATTTCCTGCGCCGGCGCGCGCGCCATGACGCTGTTCACGCCGATGAAGACCTGGACATGATCGCTGCCTTGACGAACCCGGTGACCGAGCGTCAGATCGTGGCGGCCAGCCTCGGCACCTTCATGCGGCTCCCGGTGGCCCAGCGCAGCGCCGTGATTCTTCGCGACGTGCTCGGCTATTCCGTCGACGAGGTCTGCGCGATCATGGGCGGCAGCGTCCCGGCCGCCAAGGGCGCCCTGCAACGGGGCCGCGACCGCCTTCGCGAGCTCGCGCGGGAATCCGACGATGTGCGGCCTCCCGAACTGGAGACGGCCGAGCGCGCCCGCCTGATGCACTATGTCGAGCGCTTCAACGCGCGCGATTTCGATTCCCTGCGCGACATGCTTGCCGACGACGTGCGGCTGGAGATGGTCAACAGGACGCGCAGGGCCGGCCGCCGCGACGTGAGCGAGTATTTCGATCGCTATTCACTGTCCTGCGCCTGGCATTTCGTGCCGGGATTGGTCGACCGGCGTCCCGCGATCATCGCGTTCGATCCGCAGGATCCCGCAGGCCCGCCGCGATACTTCGTTCTCCTCGATTGGGAGAACGGCAGCATCGTCAACATCAGGGATTTTCTCTTCGCGCATTATGCGATCGAAGGCGCGGAATTGTTGATGCTGGGCTGACGAGGCCGGGCCGGCGATCGAAAGATCAACCGATCTGCTTCTCGCCGTGCCGCTCAGACAGCGTGAAGATCTCGACGCCGGTGGCGGTGTCGCCGACGGTGTGCTAGATCTGCGACGCCAGCGATTGGGCGTGCCAACCTGTTCAGGGCTCGCTCTCCCCTCGCAAATTGGTTGTGTTTGGCTGTATTTGCACCTAAAGATAAGGTTTGCGATCATGGGGGATGACATTTCGGAGCTTTATTGCCTCGTGACATTCTTTTGCATGTGTTTCGCATTGATAGGGTGCGTCTATCTCGGGCGCAC
>NZ_JBFULT010000139.1:0-13958 GCF_054049755.1 Bradyrhizobium sp. P5_C11_2 | reverse complement strand
ACCCAGCGSCTGGCGAARCTCGCCAAGAACGTCGCGGCGGAAGCYTCMAAYTTCCTGATGGGCCGGACCTTCCTCGACATCGACATGGCGCGCGCCGCCGACCTGCTCGGCATGGAGCGGCGGCAGGCCGAATCCTTTCGCGATCTCGAGCGCGGACAATTCATGGCGCTCGGCCCCGCGCTGTCGCGACGCCCCCTGCGTTTGCATATCGGCCCGACCGATACCCACGCGCGCAATTCCACGCCGCGGCTGATGCCGATGCCGGAGGCCGCACTCGAGGATATGCGCGCCGTGATCCTGGCCGCGCCGCCGCCTGACGCCAGCCGGCCACAGCGCCGGCCGGCGCCGGATCTGCTCGAGCAGCTCAGGGCCGCGAAATTGGCCGCGCCGGAGATCCGGCCCGAAGCGATCGAGCTGCCGGTCAGCGCCGAGGAGCTGGCGGAACGGCGCGAGCGCGTCGACAAGACCTTGCGCGCCGTGCTCGCCGCGCCCGATGCGGGTTTCCGCGCGGTCGGCGTGCTCTACCAGGAGTTCGTGGTCCGCTGCCGTATCGAGGGCCTTGGCGCGGCTGTGCCCGATCTCAACGAATTCCGCCGCATGCTGATGCACGCGCGGGCCGGACTCGGCGCCGACATCGCCGACGACGACGCCTGGCAGGAGGTCTCGCTGCGCGCCTCGATCCTGCCCGACGACATGCAGGGCGTATTCATGATGATTGCGCGCGCGGCCAAGGAAGGCTGGCCCTGCCCCGGCGATGCCGCGATCGCGCGGGCCTACGGCTCGCACTCGCTGCGCCGGGCGCAACGCCTGCTCAGCTACATGGAGGAGCAGGGCCTCATCGTCTGCCAGCTCGATGGCGCCGGCCGCAGGTTCGTGACGCTGGTCGAGCTGGCCTGGGCGACCGCGCCCGGCGATCCCAATGCCGACGATCTGCCGGCGGAGCCGGCAAGCAGCACGGCGTCTGCTTAAGCTGCATTGCAGCCACCAAGAAGGTGCGCTCCCTCTCCCGCTTGCGGGAGAAGTTACGGAACCCACGGCGCTGGAACGGAGCAGCACGAAGGCCGAGAGCGTCGTCAGCGCGACGCAAGCTCATGCCACCTCGGTCGCATCGACACCCCGGAGCATATCCGGCGCGCGCTGCCGATCGTCCGCAAACATGCGGCGGTAGAGCACAGCGGAGACGAGCCAGGCGACCACGAACATCGCGATCACGGCGAAGCCGACATTCGCAAGCGATTGATTGAGGCCATCGACCAGCGTCCACATGCCGCCGGACAGGCCGAGACGGGCGCCGAGCAGCCCAAGCGCCTCGATGCCGCCGATGAAAAGCGCGACCGCGACGGAGGCGCCGGTGATGGTGAGGTTGTACCAGAGCTTTCTGAGGGGATCGACGAAAGCCCAGCGATAGGCGCTGACCATCAGCGCCGAGTCGGCGGTGTCGACCAATGCCATGCCGGTGGCGAACAGCGCGGGAAAGACCAGGACATCGGCGAGCGAAGCGCCATGCGCGGCTTCAGTTGCGGAGATGCCGAGCAGACCGATCTCGGTCGCGGTGTCGAAGCCGAGCCCGAACAGCAGCCCGAGCGGATACATGTGCCAGGGCTTTGTCACCAGGCGGAACAGGGGGCCGAGCAGTCGCGCCAGGAATCCGCGATTGGCGAGTAGCGCATCGAGCCCTTCGGCGTCATGAACGCCCTGCTCGCGCGCCGCGCGAAACGTCCGCCACAGGCCGGCGAAGATGGCGAGATTGATGGCCGCGATCACGAGCAGGAACAGCGCCGACACCGAGGTGCCGATCAGGCCGCCGATATCCCTGAGCAGGTTGTCGCCGCCAAAGCTGACGACGCCGAGCGCGAGCAGCATGGTCGCGACCACGACGACGGTGGAATGGCCGAGCGCGAAATAGAGGCCCACCGATCGCGGCGCATCGCCCGCCTGCATCAGCTTGCGCACGACGTTGTCGATGGCGGCGATGTGGTCGGCGTCGACGGCATGGCGCAGGCCGAACACCCAGGCGAGCAGCGCGGTCRCCATCACCGTGGGCCGGTCGCCGAACAGCGCGAAGGCCCAGGCCCATGCTGCGATGTTGGCGGCAACGAGCCCGCCGAACAGCAGCACCGTTCCGGGCTCGATTGCCCGCCAAGACGACTTCGTCACGCGACCCATTCCCGTTGACCGCAGCTTCAGTATGATCTTTTCATATAATTGTCACACTGACTAGTCCCGGGTAGCTCGGGATGATCGCTTATGCGCATTTGCGGGAACTCGTCATGCCCGGGCTTGTCCCGCCTGCGCGGCCGAAGCCGCTTCGGCGCGGCGAAGGCCCGGGCATCCACGTTCTTCGGGCCGAGAGTTAAGACGTGGATGGCCGGGTCATAGGCGAGCGGAAGCGACGCCGTCCTTCGGACGGCTATGCCCGGCCATGACGATCTGGAAGCGTCAGCGCATTGCCTTACGCCGCTTCAGACCCGCCGAGATAGGCGTCGCGCACGCGCGGATCGTCCTTCAGCGCCCGCGCCGAGCCGGACAGCACGATCTTTCCCGTCTGAAGCACATAGGCTTCATGCGCGATCTCGAGCGCGAGGCTGGCGTTCTGCTCGACCATGAACACCGACACGCCTTCCTGGTTGATGGTCCTGATCAGCTCCAGCACGCGGTCGACATAGAGCGGCGACAGGCCCATGGTCGGTTCGTCCATCACGATCATGCGCGGCCGGCTCATCAGCGCGCGCGCCATGGCGACCATCTGCTGCTCGCCGCCGGACAAGGAGCCTGCGCGTTGCGACAGCCGCTGGCCGAGTTTTGGGAACAGGGCGAGCATCTTGTCGAGATCTTGCGCCACGGCGTCGCGGTCGGTGCGCACGAAGGCGCCCATCAGGATGTTCTCGCGGACGGTCATGTCCGCGAACAGCCGCCGCGCCTCCGGCACCGAGGCRATGCCGCGGCGGATGATCTGCGGCGTGGTCAGGCCGAGCAGCGAGGCGCCGTCGAAGCTGACGTCGCCGGAGCGCGGCTTCACCAGGCCGAGGATGATCTTCATGGTCGTCGATTTGCCGCTGGCATTGCCGCCGAGCAGGCAGACGATGTGGCCGCGGGCAACGGTGATCGACAGGTCGAAATGCACCTGGGCCTGGCCGTAGAAGGTGTTGACGTCGGACAGCGTCAGCAGCGGCGCGGGCGAAGCTGTGTTGGTCGTCATGCCGCGCTCTCCTGCCGATCCGCCGCACCCGACAGGCCGTGGCCGAGATAGGCCTCGATCACCTTGGGATCGCTGCGCACGTCTTCGCCCGGACCTTCCGCGATCTTCTTGCCCTCGTCCATGACGATGACGCGGTCGGACAGGCGCATCACCATCTCGAGCTTGTGCTCGATCAGCAGGATGGTCAGCCCTTCGGCTTTCAGCTCGGCGACCAGCCCCTGCATCTCCGCGGTCTCGGTCGGGTTCATGCCGGCGGTCGGCTCGTCGAGCAGCAGCAGCCGCGGCTTGAGCGCGAGCGCACGCGCGATCTCGACGCGGCGGCGGTTGGCATAGGACAGGCTGTAGGCCGGCTGATCGATCCGCGGCAGCAGCCGTTCGCCGAAGCGGGCGAGGATGACCTTCACCTCTTCCCGCAGCCGTTCCTCTTCGTCCCTGACGCTGGCCGGGCGCAGCAACGCCAGCCCCAGCTCCAGCAGCGGCCCGATCAGCGGCACCGCCGGCTTCACAGCGCGCAGCCGCGTATGCGCGCCGATCAGGACGTTGTCCATGACGCTGAGATTGCCGAAGACACGGCCGAGCTGGAAGGTGCGCGCAATGCCGTCGGCCGCGAGCCGTTCCGGTGACAGGCCGGTGATATCCTGCCCCTCGAATTGAACCGCACCGGCATCGGGCCGGTCGAGCCCGGTCACGAGATTGAACAGGGTGGTCTTGCCGGCGCCGTTCGGGCCGATGATGCTGACGAGCTCGCCCTTGCCGAGATCGAGATCGATGGCATCGACGGCGGTGAGTCCGCCGAAACGGCGCGTCAGCCCGCGAACGGACAGAAGCGGTGCAGCGTGCGCGTCCGCCATCAGATCGTCCCCAACAGGCCCTGCGGCCTGAACCGCACCAGCAGCAGCAATACGATGCCGTAGATCAGGATGCGATACTCCGCGGCGATCCGGAAGACTTCAGGCAGCCCGACCAGCGCCACCGATCCGACCACGGCGCCGACGACGTTGCCGAGGCCTCCGAGGATCACGACGGTCAGCGCCAGGATGGATTGCTGCGTGTTGAAGGTCTCGTGATTGATGTAGGAATAGAGATGCGCCGCGATGCCGCCGCTGACGCCGGCCGCGAAGCCGCCGAAGATGAAGGCCAGCGACTTGTAGCGGTTCAGGCTGAGGCCATAGGCGCGCGCGGCGATGTCGTCGTCGCGAATGGCGCGGAAGCTGCGGCCGAGATGCGAGCCGAGCAGCCGCCCCTGGAGCAGCGCAAGCACGACCATCACCACAAAGCTGAACCAGTAGATCGAATGCGGGCTGATCAGGTCGTAGCCGAACAGCGACAGCGGCGGGATGCCGGAAATGCCGATCGGACCGCGCGTGACGCTTTCCCAGTTGAGGATCACCAGCGACACGATCTCGCCGATCGCGAGCGTCGCGATCGACACATAGTGTCCGCGCAGGCGGAACGACGGCGAGATCAGCGCGGTGCCGAGCGCAGCGCTCATCAGGCCGCCGCCGATGATGGCAAGGCCGACCGGGACGGAGAAATTCAGCGACAGCAGCGCCGATGTGTAGGCGCCGATCGCGAGCAGCGCGGCGTGGCCAAGCGAGACCTGGCCGATCGTGCCGGCGACCAGCGTGAGGCTGAGCGCGAGCATGCCGAGCAGCCAGGCGTTGATCAGGGTCTGGAGCACGTAGAAGGACACCGGGAAGAACGGCAGAATCGCGAACACGCCGGCTGCGACCAGCAGCGCCCAGCGCGGAATGCGAACGGGGCGGCTGGGCGCGATGAAGGTGCCGGTGAGCGGCTCCGGCGGCGCCTGTCGCGCGCTCGCGAACAGGCCGTTCGGCCGCAGCACGAGCACGACGACGAGGAGCAGGAACGCGAACAGATTGCGGTAGCTGGTGCCGAACACGGCAACGCCGTAGCTCTCGACCAGTCCGAGCAGCAGGCTGCCGACCACCGCGCCGGGCACGTTGCCGGCGCCGCCGACCACTTCGGCAACGACGCCCTTGAGCGTCGCCTGAAGGCTCATCGCGGTGTCGATCTGGTTGTAGTACATACCGACCAGCAGGCCGGAGACGCCGCCGAGCGCAGCCGCAATGCCGAACACGGCCTGATTGACGCGGTTGACGTCGACGCCCATCTGCATCGCGGCGTCGCGGTCCTGCGCGGTGGCGCGGACGGCCCAGCCGAGCTTGCTGTAGCGCAGGAACACGAACAGCAGCAGCGCGCTGGTGATGCCGACACCGGCGATGAGCAGATCAAGCGGCCCGATCGTGCCGCCGCCGACCTGGAAGCGGACATCCGGCAACTGGCTCGGCAGCGCGCGCGGATTGGGCGAGAAGGTCAGCATCACCAGCTGGTCGAGCACGAAGCTGATGCCGATCGTGGCGAGCAGCGGCGCGATCCGCACCGAGTTCTGCAGCGGACGCAGGCCGAACCGCTCGATGATCAGCCCGACCAGCGCGGCGGCCACCGCGACCACGATGATGGTGAGCGGAAGCGGCGTGTGCAGCTGCACCACCGCCACCCAGCCGATATAGGCACCGACGAGATAGATCGAGCCTTGCGCAAAATTGATCAGCCGGCTGACGCCGAAGATCAGCGCGAGCCCGACCGCAACCAGGGCGTACACATTACCGACGATCAGCCCGTTGATCGTGTAGTCGAGCCAGGAGGACACGCAGCGTTCCTATTGAAAAGAGAGCAGGCCGGAGCGAGCGCTCCGGCCATCAAGTCAGGTCGGCTTGCCGTCCCAAAGCGCGAACTGGCCCTTGCGCACGACGAGCTCGGCATTCATGGCGCCCTTGACGCGGCGGCTCTCGACGTCGAACGTCGCCTTCCCGAAGATCACGCTCGAGACATCCTTCACTTTCGTGAAGGCATCGCGGATCGCGCGGCGATCGGTGCCGCCGATCTTGACGATGGCGGCCGCCATGTGCATCGCGTCATAGGAATAGGCGTTGAAGGCGTCGGGCTCCTGCCCGTTGTATTTCTTCTTGAAGCCGGCGATGAATTTCTGCACCTCGGGCCGCGGATCCTCCGGGAAATAGCGGGTGCCGAGATGGACGTCCTCGACCGCCTCGCCACCGAGCTCCAGGAATTTCGGCGAATAGACCGAGCTTGCGGCGCAGATCGTCTGCTTCAATCCGACCTGGCGCGCCTGGCGCGCAATCAGCGCGCCGTCGGAATAGTAGGAGATCAGGATCAGCCCGTCGGGACTGGCGTCACGGACGCGCACGAGGGTGGAGCGGAAATCGCGCTCCTCAGCGATGTAGCCTTCGGTGACCGCAACCTCGGCGCCGTACTCCTTGGCCGCCTTGACGAAATAGTCGCGGCTGGTGCGGCCCCAATCGGTGTTGAGGTGCAGCACCGCGAGCTTCTTCAGGCCGAGACGGCTCACGGCATATTGCGCCAGCAGCGGCTGCTCGTCGGCCTGGCTGACCGACGTGCTCCACATGAAGTCGCCGCCCTTGGTGAAATCGGGATGCGAGTTGGTGAAGCCGAACTGCACCAGCCCGCCCCGCTGATAGATCGGCGAGGCCGCCATCGACGCCGGGCTGGAGAAGTCGCCGAGCTCCATGACGATCCGGGGATCGGAGACGAATTTCTGGGCGATCGCCACCGACTGGCGCGGGTCGCTCTGGCTGTCCTCGAAATTGTAGGCGAGCTTGCGCCCGTTGATGCCGCCGGCCGCGAGGATCTCGTCCAGCGCGAGATCGAAGCCCTGCTTCCACTGCGTGCCATATTGCGCGTTCGGCCCGGTCAGGGGGCCGCTGACGCCGAGCAGGATCGGCTCGGACGATTGCGCGAAGGCGCCGCGCGACATGGCCGCTCCCGCCATCATGGCGGCAAGCGAGCCCTTGACCAGGGTACGGCGGTCGATGTTGCTCATATACGGCTCCATCCAGTCAGGTGTTGAAAACAAGCGGCAATTTCCATGCCACCGAAGCTGCCTATTTCGAGGGCTCACCGAGCGACAACATCAATCTGTTCGCCCAGTTGAAGAACGACGCGCTGTTGATGACGTCGACGATCTCCGCATCGTCGAGGCCCGCACGGCGCAGCTCCTCGATGTTGTCAGGACCGAATGCGATCGGCGTCGCGGCCAGCGCCACCGAGGCCTTGACCACGGCGTTCCAGCGTTCGCCGAGATCGGCACCGACGCCTTCGTCGAGCAGCCGCTGCACGTCGTCGCGGCGCTTGGAATAGGTGCTGGCAAACCGCGCATGCACGGAGGCGCAGTAGATGCAGCCGTTGTAGCGCGAGGTCGCGGCGGCCGCGAGTTCGCGCTCGGCGCGCGGCAGGCCGTCGGCGATGTTGTAGAAGATGTCCTTGTCGGTCTTGGTGCGGGCTTCCAGCACCTCGGGATCGCGCACAAGCAGGCGGAAATATTCCGACTTGGCGCGGGAGCGATCGACCAGACCGGCGAAATGCCGCTCGGTCAGCTCCGCCTCGGGCAGCGGGTCGATCCACGACACCCAGCCCAGTTCGTCCTGGGTGAACACGACGGGCGGATTGATGGTGCTCATAATGCGGCCTCCTACGCGTTTGCTGCGGCGAGCGTGCGCAAACCGCTGACGACGCGCACCTGAAACGACAGGAACGCAACGAGCTGAGAAAATGTGACGATGCCGCTGTCAGACCAGCCGGCGCCAAGCAGCGCCTTCATGTCCGCTGCCGCTGCGTCGCGCGGCCGGAACACCAGCAGATGCGCATGTTCGAGCGCCGCGACGAGCCGCGCGCCGAGGACCGGCTTGCGCTCTGCACTTACGCGATAGATCAGGCCGGCCGTATTCTCGACAGACAGCGGTCCGGCCGGAAAGGAGCCATACGGACCCGAGGTCTTGCCCCGCGCGACCTCGGTCTCGATCGCCTCGACCAAGCGCGCGCCATCCGCGCTCGCCACGAGCTTCGCCCGATAGAAGGCAGCCACCGGGGATTCGCCATGAAGGCCGGTGACGAAAAGGGCAACCGCCGCGCGCTCCACAAGGGAGAAGTCGCTGGCGTCGATCGGCTCGAACAGCGCGAGATAGCTCTTCTGCGCATTATCACGCGCCTGCACGCGCTTCGCGCGGATGGCGTCCAGGGCAGATCCCGGCTCGATCCCCGCGAGCGTGTCGATGATATCCGTCGTGCTCATCATTCAGCCTCGTGCAACGCGATGACGTTCATTTCAATCAACCCGCCAAGCTAGCCCGCCAAAGCGACATCGGGCGCCGTCCTGGTCCAGCCCAGCGCCGGTGCGACCTTGTCCGCAACCAGTTCGATCGAGCGCAGGATGTGGGGATGCGGCGCATCGACCGAGTGCGCCTGGAAGACCAGATCGGTGACCCGCTCCAGCGTGGCGTCAGCGCGGAGCGAAGCGATGACGTCGTCGGCCGCGCCGACATGGGTGTCGAACGCCGCGATCATCTCCTCCAGCGTCTCGCCCGGGGGAAGGTGGCCGCCCTTCATGAACTGCGGGAGTGCGCGCCGCAGCCCGATATCGGCAAGGCGCATCGCCTCGCGACGATCGTCGGCAACGAAGACGCTGCGCGATGCCATGATGCGGGGCTCGCGCCCCGGCGGCAGCGCTTCGAGATAAGCATCGATGACCGGATTCTGGATCTCGGCGAGCGTTGCGCGCGGCGCGTCCTTGGTCCGCGGCTGGGTGCGGGACAGCAGCAGGCCGTCGCCGGCCTTGCCGGCGCGCGCGCCGCCGGCCACCGAAAATGTCGCCTGCCAGATCCGGTCGCATAATTGCGGCCGCTGCGGATAGAGCGTGTCGCCACCGACAAGCGGCTTGCCGGCAAGCGCGGTGCGGACCACGTCCAGATTGCGCGCGAAGATCTCGTTGCGCTGGGTGCTGTCGAGACCGAAGGCGGCAAACGCCGACGGGTTGCCGCCGGTGCCGACGCCGAGCTCGAACCGGCCGTCGCAGAGCAGATCGAGCACCGCGGCGTCCTCGGCCACCCGCACCGCACTCTCCAGCGGCAGGGTGACGATGCCGGTGCCGAGGCGAATACGCGAGGTCTGTGCGGCGACGTAGCCGAGAAAGGCGAAGGGCGACGGCAATCCGCCCTCGCGCTCATGAAAATGGTGCTGCGCGATCCACGCGGAATCAAGGCCCGCCTTTTCGGCGCGCACGATCTGCTCGGCCGCGAAGCGGTATCGCTCGGCCGGAGGCGCTTCATCGAGAAGGCGCGTGAAGAAGCCAAGTCTCTTCAGGTTTGCGAAACGTTTCATGCGACCCCTGCCGGGCAGACATTGCCACGGCCCCGATGATGTCGGTTGCCGCAGCCCGAGACAAGCGGGCATTGCGCAAGGCTGCCACTGCCCAAGGCTGCCACGTCGCCTGTATTTCGCCCCTCTGATGGAGCTTGACTGGGCAACCTGCCTACCAGCTCGGCAGCACCGCGCCCTTGAACTTGGTCAAGATGAACTCCTTGACCTCCGGCGTGTGATAGCTGTCCACGAGGATCTTGACCCAGGGCTTGTCCTTGTCGGCCGCGCGAACGGCGATCAGGTTGACATAGGGTCCCTTCGGATCCTCGCGCAGGATCGGATCCTTGACCGGATCGAGGCCCGCCTGGGTTGCATAATTGGTATTGATCGCCGCTGCATCGACGTCATCGAGTGCGCGCGGCGCCTGCGCGGCGTCGACCTCGATGAATTTCAGCTTCTTGGGATTCTCGGTGATGTCGAGCACCGTCGGCTTGAAGCCCGTGCCATCCTTGAGCTTGATCACGCCCTTGTCGCGCAGGAGCAGCAGCACGCGGCCGCCATTGGTCGGATCGTTCGGGATCGAGACCTTGCCGCCCTCGGGGATGTCGGCGAACGCCTTGTGCTTCTTCGAATAGACGCCGATCGGGAAGTTCACAGTCAGCCCGACGGGCTCGATCTTGTAGCCGCGGTCGGCCTTCTGATTGTCGAGATAGGGCTGGTTCTGGAACGAATTGGCCTGGATGTCGCCGGCATCGAGCGCGGCGTTCGGCACGACATAGTCGGAGAACTCGATCAACTGAATATCGAGGCCCTGCTTCGCCGCAATCGGCTTCACGGCCTCGAAGATCTGCGCATGCGGGCCCGGCGTCACGCCGATCTTGATGGTCTCGGCCGCAGCCGCGGCGGACCATGCGGCGAGCACGGCCGAGAGGATCAGGGGGAGGCGAAACGACATCTTGGTCTCCGTAGGTCTGCGACAATGATTGGAACCGTATTCGCTTCTCCGCAACGCGAAATCAATGAAATGGAAATTCAAAATTCGCCCCCGTGGCGGGACACTGTTTCTCCCTCGACGGCGAATGGGGAATGGAAACGCGCGGCACAGCCCGAGGCGCCGGAGCGCATCGGGCGCCAGTGGTGGCGCAACCCTACTCCGCCCGCCAGGTCGCCGGCGACAGCATGATCAGGACGCAGATCACGGCGTAGGCGGCAAGTGACACCGTGACCATGGTGGCGAGCCCCGCCATGCCGGCGCCAAAGCTCGCCACCGCGATCCAGCCGCCGCCGGCCGCGATCAAAATCCGCGCAACCGAGGAGATGAGCGGCCCCATGGCGCGGCCGGTGCCTTGGGCCGCGAAGGAGGCGACGAAGCCGAAGCCGAGCGCGGCATAGGCCGGCGCGACGATGCGCAGGTAGGTCATGCCTTCACCCACCACCTCGGCATCGTGGCTGAAGAGATTGAGCCAGGCCGTCGGGAAGATCGCCACCAGCAAGCCGATCGTGCCGGTCATGACCATGCCGACCAGGCCGCTGATCCAGCCGATCCGGCGCGCCCGTGCCGTCTGGCCCGCGCCCATGTTGACGCCGACCATGGTCAGCGTCGCCGTGCTGATGCCGAACAGCAGCGGGATCATGATGTAGTCGAGCCGCGAGGCGATGCCGTAGCCCGCGAGCGCCGAGGTGCCGAACAGGCCGACCGCGCCGGTCACGAGGATGACGGTGAGGTTGGTCAGCACCGCGTTGAAGGCGGTGGGAATGCCGACCTTCAGCATGTCGCCGAAGATTTTTGCGCGCAATGGCACAAGATGCAGCCGGAGGCCGGTCGCCCCCGAAGCCATGTAGCGCAGCAGGAACAGCATCGCCGCGCCGTAATAGAGGCCGAAGGCGACGCCGGCGCCGCCAATGCCGAGCCGCGGCACCGGTCCGAAGCCGAAGATCAGCAGCGGCGAGACCGGAATGGTCACGATCGCGCCGACCAATGTCACCAGCGCGGGCACCTTGACATTGCCGGAGCCGCGCAGCGCCGCGGCCTGGAGGTTCACGATCCACACCGGAATGGCGCCGGCGAACAGATAGTTGGAATAGGTGGTGGCAGCGGCGAGCGCGCCGCCGTGGCCGCCGAGGGTCCGATAGAGCCATGGGCCGCCGAGGATCACGCCGAGCGTGAACACGCCGCCGGCAAGGATCGCGAGCACCACAGCATGAAACAGCGCCGCCTCGGCGTCATCGCGGCGGCCGGCGCCGACCGCGCGCGCCACCGAGGACGCGACGCCCGAGCCGAACCCGCCATTCGACATCATGGTCATCAGCATGAAGATCGGGAACACCAGCGCGGYGCCCGCGAGCGCATCGGTGCCGAGATAGCCGACATAATAGGCCTCCGCGATGTTGACCGCGGTCTGCGCCACCAGCACGGTCACCGTCGGCGCCGCGAGCTTGAGCAACGTCGGCAGGATTGGCGCGGTCAGGAGCGCCGCGCGCCTGCGCTCGGCCGCGTTCGGAACGGTCGCCGCCTGGCGAAGCGGAGCCGCGGTGCTGGCCACGGAATGCGTGGCGGACAGGGCCGGCGCGGCGGCATCCTCGACTGACATGGGTACGATCCTGTGGTTCCCTGAGGCCGCAGCCCACAGGGCCACCCCTTTATATTATGACCATAATGTATTATTATGATCGTAATGCAATAGGCCGGCCCTCACGATTTTGTGGCCCAGGGACCGGCCGGCTCGCAGGAGGCAACATGGCGCGTTACGACAAGGGACACCGGGACACGACGCGGCGGCACATCCTCGATGTCGCATCAGTGCAATTCCGCGAGAGCGGCATCGCCGCGGTCGGCCTCGCCGGCATCATGGCGGAGGCCGGCCTGACCAACGGGGCGTTCTACACGCATTTCGCCTCCAAGGAGGATCTGGTGCGCGCGGTGCTGTGCGATGCGCTGGAACGGCGCGAACAGCGGCACAAGGACAATCTCGAGAACGGCGTCGCGCTCGAAACCACGATCCGCGACTACCTCTCGCCGCGTCATCGCGACCACGCGGCAACCGGCTGCCCGACCGCAGCGCTGGTTTCCGAGATCGCGCGGCATCCGAAGGCGACGCGCGATGCCTTCACCGGAAAGATGTCCGATATCATCACGCTAATGGCGGCGCAGATTCCGCAAGGCTCGCGCGAAGAGCGGCGGCGCAAGGCGATCTCGGTCTACGCCACCATGGTCGGCGCGCTGCAATTGTCACGCGCCGTCAACGACCGGCAATTGTCGGAGGAGATCCTGGAGAACGCGGTAGACGCCGCAATCGCCCTCGTCGAGCGCGCCGCCTGACGACAACGCGGCGGGCCCTGGCCTAGGGCGTGTACTCATAACGGCCTAGATGTCAGCTTCTGAAGGCTAAGCGGAAATCTTACTATCAGTCAGAGCATTACCGCTGGTGACCCATTGCCGAACTTAGGCACTCCCCGTCTTCAATGGCCACCACCGTGCGGAAATCAAGAAGAGCCCAGCGGCAGGAATGGTGACCATGAGTGAGAATATCAACCCGGCTCCGCCTCCGACTAGAGAGGCGATAACTGAAGTCGTAAGGACAGCTATCATCGTCCATCGGGCGGGATGACCGCATATTGATTGCGGAAACCCGAGACAAGCTAGCGAGGCGAATGCTACTAACGGAATGGACACGTGCGCAAGAAGCTTGACCAGCCATAGAGCCTCAACGCCGTTGTTACCCGCGAAGTGACCAAGGCAGGTAAGCACTGTGGCTAGAATGGCGAGCGAGGCAACCCACGCTCCAACGACCCTTACGATAAGACGAAGTCTCATTGGGTATGCCTTGCGATGAGCCAGCGGAGCGTCGGCCGTCCCTATTTGCGACCTCCATTATAGCAGCGCCAGGTTGCAATGTCGCTTCTTGGCCCGTTCGAGACGTGCGGGCCCGATCTAACCACGTCCGCTTATCCGGTTAGACCGGAAGTCATCGCCTCACGGCCCAAACCGACGCAATTGACCCAAAGCCGACGTAGGGCAGGAACGCGCTGAAGTCGGCTTCTGACCGGAAGCGCCCATCACCCTTCCGGCACGCCAGCGAGGCGAAAGCCTTCACACGTGCGCTTGAGCCCGGCAAGAAAAGCCGTGTTGTCACTTTGTTGAGCAGCGACAAAACGACGGATGGTGAAACCTGAGTTGAGCGCAAGTCCCGTTCTCGCAGCAGTTCGCGCCTCATCGAGCGCGCCGGTCAGGCCCAACGCTGCGGCGAGCGACAAATGAGCGATAGGAAAGTTGCGGTTCGCCTCAGTGCTTTGTCGTAGCCAATTGACGGCTTCGACGTCCAAACCAAGCTGTAGCTTCGCCACGCCCACAAAACACGTCCACTGGTAGGCTTCAACGTCGCGAGGGGAGAGACGTAAAGCCTCGCGTATATGGCCTTCGGTCTCGGCAGCACGACCCAAATAGAATTTGGCAAAACCAAGGGCGGCATGAGAGTTGGCCCTATTCGAATCCAGCGCCCACGCATGCTCGAATTCACGGATGCCTTGGGCGGCCCGGTTCGTAAAGATCTGGACCCAACCC
>NZ_JBFULT010000138.1:0-14000 GCF_054049755.1 Bradyrhizobium sp. P5_C11_2 | reverse complement strand
TACTTCGACGGCGCGGGCGCGGGGTTGAAGTCGACCTTCGGCGCGGTCGAGATTGCCTTCTCGTTCTCGACCGAGAAATTCGGCTTCTCCTTGTAGCCGAACATCATCGCAGTGAGGTTGCTCGGGAACGAGCGGATGGTGACGTTGTAGTCCTGCACTGCCTTGATATAGCGGTTGCGCGCCACCGTGATGCGATTCTCGGTGCCTTCGAGCTGCGACATCAGGTCCTTGAACAGCGCGTCCGATTTGAGCTGCGGATAGTTCTCGGTGACGACCAGGAGCCGCGACAGCGCGCTGGAGAGCTCGCCCTGGGCGGCCTGGAACTTCTGGAAGGCGGCGGGGTCGTTCAGCACCTCCGGCGTCGCCTGGATGCTGCCGACMTTGGCGCGTGCATTGGTGACGCCGAGCAGCACATCCTTCTCCTGCTGCGCAAAACCCTTCACCGAATTGACAAGATTGGGCACGAGATCGGCGCGGCGCTGATACTGGTTCACGACCTCGGACCAGTTGGCCTTGATCTGCTCGTCCTCGCTCTGGATCGCGTTGTAGCCGCAATTGGTCAGGCTGAGCGAGGCCAGCGCCGCCAGCACGGTCAGGATCTTGCGCATCAAATTTCTCCCGGTGGAAACTGGCGCAAACTACCAGACTGAGCGCCGGGGATGCCAGCCTTCTGGCGTCATTCCGGGGCGATGCGTCAGCATCGAACCCGGAATCTCGAGATTCTCAGGTGCGCAATTGCGCACCATAGTTCGCTTCGCGCCCCGGAATGACAGCGATGAGTAGTTGTGCGCGCCCAACCGCCAGCCGATTGACGCAAGCCCCTTGCCTAATCCTGACTGAAATAGTCAACTCGCGAGAACAATAATTCCGAGACGGAAACGCCAGGGAAACGCCATGACCTCGTTCGAGACCATCCTCGTGGAGAGGCCGGAGCCGGCGATCACCCGGATCGTGATGAACCGGCCCGACGCGCGCAACGCGCAGAACCTGCAAATGACCTACGACCTCAACGCCGCCTTCGATGCGGCGGTGCAGGACGACACGGTCAAGGTGATCATCCTTGCCGGCAACGGGCCGCATTTCTCCTCTGGCCACGATTTGCGGCCCGGCGGCAAGAATGAAGCAGGCGTCGATTTTCCGCCGATCGGAAATTGGGGCGGTTTTGCTGAAGCCAACGCCCATGGCCGCTTCGCGCGCGAGCAGGAAATCTATCTCCAGATCACGCGGCGCTGGCGCAACCTCGCCAAGCCGACGATCGCCGAGGTGCACGGCAAGTGCATCGCCGGCGGCCTGATGCTGGCATGGGCCTGCGATCTCATCGTTGCCAGCGACGATGCGCAGTTCTGCGATCCCGTCGTCACCATGGGCGTGTGCGGTGTCGAATGGTTCGTGCATCCCTGGGAACTCGGCCCGCGCAAGGCCAAGGAGTTTCTGTTCACCGCCGACACATGGAGCGCACAGGAGGCGCACCAGCTCGGCATGGTCAACCAGGTGGTGCCGCGCGCGGAGCTTTCATCTTCCGTGCTGGCGCTGGCGCGCCGGATCGCATCAAAGCCATCCTTCGCGCTGAAGCTGACCAAGGAAGCCGTCAACCGCTCGGTCGACGTGATGGGGCAGCCGGCGGCGATCGACCAGGCCTTTGCGCTGCACCAGCTCTGCCACGCCCATAACCTTCAGGAGTTCGGCATGATCGTCGATCCATCCGGCCTGCATCCCTCCGTGCGCAAGCCGCCGGCGGCTGCGGAGTAGACGCGATGGATCTCAATCTGAGCGACGAGCAGCGGCTGCTGCGCGAGAGCGCGGAACGCTTCGTAGCCGAGAGCTACAATGCCGACCACCGCCGCAGGATGGCGAACGATCCGCTCGGCTTCAGCCCGGCGGTCTGGACGCAGTTCGCCGAGCTCGGCTGGCTGGCGCTGCCGATCTCCGAAGACTATGGCGGGCTCGGCGGCGGCGCGGTCGAGACCGGCATTCTGATGGAGGCGTTTGGCCGCGGGCTGGTGTCGGAGCCCTACATCGCGACGGTCGTGCTGGGGGCGGCGCTGGTCGAGCGATGCGGCGGCGCGGCGCAGAAGCAGGCGCGGCTGCCGAAGATCGCCGACGGCACGTTGAAGCTGGCGCTCGCCCATTCCGAGCGCGCGGCGCGGTTCGATCTTTCCAAGGTCGCGACGATCGCCAACAAGACGGCGCAAGGCTGGCGCCTCTCCGGCAGCAAGATCGCCGTGCTCGACGGCCATGCCGCCGACGAGATCATCGTCTCCGCGCATATCCACGATCATCAGGGCCCATCCGGGCGGATCGGCCTGTTCCTGGTGCCGGCAAAGACCCCGAGCGTTGCGATCTCCGACTACGAGCGCCTCGGCGGCGGACGCGCCTGCAACATTGAGCTGTCCGGCGTAGAGCTGCCGGAGGATGCCTTGCTCGGCGATGGGAAAGACGCGCTGCCGGCCATCGAATGGGCCGTCGATCGCGCCACGGCTGCACTCGGCGCGGAAGCCGTTGGCATCATGCAGGTGCTGCTCGACACCACGCTCGAATACACCAAAATTCGAAAACAGTTCGGCCGGCCGCTGTCCGCCAACCAGGTGATCCGCCACCGCCTCGCCGACATGGCGATGCAGGTCGACGAGGCGCGCTCGATGGCGCTGCGCGCCGCGCTGAAGGCGGACAGCCCGCCGATCGAGCGCGCACGGGCCGCATCCGGCGCGAAAGCGAAGATCGGAAAATGCGCGCGCTTTGTCGGCGAACAGTCGATCCAGCTTCACGGCGGCATGGGCGTCACCGAGGAGCTCGAGGTCGGCGCCTATTTCAAGCGGCTGGTCGCCTTCGACACGCTGTTCGGCGGCAGCGCGCACCACTACGCACGCCACGCCCGGCTCGGTCGCGCCAGCGTGCCGGCCTGAACCGAAGGGAGCGCATCATGGACTTGTCGTTCAACTCCGAGGAGCGCGCCTTCCAGGACGAGGTGCGCGGTTTCATCGCGAAGAATCTCACCGAGGAGATGAAGCGCGCGACCGCGCTGACGCCGTCCGTGTTCTCCGATCCCGATATCGGCATGGCCTGGCAGCGCGCGCTGCACGCCCAAGGCTGGGGCGCGCCGGGCTGGCCGGTCGAGCATGGCGGGCCGGACTGGACGCCGGCCCAGCGCTGGATCTTCGAGACCGAAAGCGCGCGGGCCGGTGTGCCGAACGTCAACGTGATGGGCGTCAAGATGGTCGGGCCCGTCATCATCGGCTTCGGCAGCCCTGAGCAGAAGAATTTTTACCTGCCGCGAATTCTCTCCGGCGAGGACTATTGGTGCCAGGGCTATTCCGAGCCGGGCTCGGGTTCGGATCTCTCCTCGCTGAAGACGCGCGCGGTGCGCGACGGCGACGATTACATCATCAACGGCACGAAAATCTGGACCACGCATGCCCATCACGCCAACCGCATGTTCGCGCTGGTACGCACCAGCGACGGGCCGCGGCAGCAGGACGGCATCAGCTTTGTCCTGATCGACATGACAACGCCGGGCATCACCACGCGCCCGATCCTCACCATCGGCGGTGACCACGAGGTCAACCAGGTGTTCTTCGACGACGTGCGCGTGCCGGTGGCCAACCGCGTCGGCGAGGAGGGCAAGGGCTGGACCTACGGCAAATATCTGCTCGAATTCGAGCGCGGCTCGGGGATCGCTTCGGCCAAGCTGCGCGAGGGATTGAAGGCGATCTCGGAGCTCGCCGGGTCCGATCTGACCGGTCGCGCGATCGACAGCCCGGATATCGCCACGCGCATCTCCGAGGTCGAAATCGACATCGACGCGCTGGAGATGACCGAGCTGCGCGTGCTCTCGGCGCTCCAGACCGGGCAGAATCCCGGCGCGGTGTCGTCGATCCTGAAGCTGCGCAACAGCGAAATCCGCCAGGCCGTGACACGGCTGGGCGCCGACGTGATCGGCCACGACGCCCTCGCCGTCGAGCCGATGCGTCCGCTCTACAAGCTCAACCACGAGCCGGCGACACCCGAGGACATGCTGACGGTGGTGCCGGAATATCTCAACGGCCGGGCCTACACGATCTTCGGCGGCACCTCGGAGATCCAGCGGGATATCATTGCGAAGATGATGCTGGGGATTTGAGCCGCGAACTGGCGCCACACACTCGCTGTCGTCCCGGCGAAGGCCGGGACCCATACGCCGGGAAGAGGTGTGGCGCAAAGCTGGTAATGGCCGATCTTCGCCAAACTCCGCTCGGTGGGTATGGGTCCCGGCCTTCGCCGGGACGACCAGCTGAAATTGGCGCAGCAGCGCAGGCTACAATTAACCCACCTTCGCGTCCCGGATCGCCTTCCAGATCTTCTGCGGCGTCAGGGGCGTGTTGAGCTGGGTGATGCCGAGCTCGGCGAGCGCGTCCATCACGCCGTTGGTGACGCAGGGCGGGCCGCCGATGGCGCCGGATTCGCCGCAGCCCTTGGCGCCGAGCGGATTGGTGCGGCAGGGCGCGGAGTCGTCGAGCGTCACCACGATCGGCGGAACGTCGTCGGCGCGCGGGATGCAGTAGTCCTGGTAGCTCGCGGTCAGCAACTGGCCCTCGGCATCGTAGGAGACGCCTTCGTAGAGCGCTTGTCCAATGCCCTGCGCGACGCCGCCATGGATCTGGCCGGTGACCAGCATCGGGTTCACCGCGACGCCGACATCGTCGACCGTGGTGTAGCGCACGACGCGGGAGACACCGGTCTCGGGGTCGATCTCGACCTCGCAGATATGGGTGCCGTTCGGCCAGCTCGGCCCGTCGACCTCGCCCTCGGAATCGACGCTGAGTTTTGCACCGCCCTCCTTCTCGGCGAGCTCGAACAGGCTGATGCGGCGGTCGGTGCCGACCACCGTAAGCATGCCGCCCTGATATTCGATGTCCTCGACCGAGGTCTCCAGCACGTTCGCCGCCTTCTCGCGCGCCTTCTGGATCAAATCGTTGGAGGAGACCGCGACCGCGGTGCCGCCGACGAACAGCGAGCGCGAGCCGACGCTGCCAAAGCCCATGGCGAGATCGGTGTCGCCCTGGACGACATCGATCTTGTCCATGGCAATACCGAGCGTGTCGGCGATCATCTGGGTGTAGGTGGTCTGAAGCCCCTGCCCCATTGCCATGGTGCCGGAATGCAGGATGACGCGGCCCTGCGCGGTCGCATGCAGGCTGACCTTCTCGGTATGGGCGCGGCCGCCGGTCCATTCGATGTAGGAGGTGAGCCCGCGGCCATAGAGCAGGCCCTTCTTCTTCGCGGCCTTCTTGCGCGCGGCGAAGCCGTCCCAGTCCGCAAGCTTTACGGCGCGATCCAGCATGTGCGCGAAGGCACCGGAATCGTAGACCTGGCCGGCCGCGTTGGTATAGGGCAGTTGTGCCGGCTTGATGTAGTTGGCCTTGCGGATCGCGCGCGGATCCATGCCGATTTTTCGCGCAGCCGCGTCGAACAAGCGCTCGACGATGAACACCGCTTCCGGGCGCCCGGCACCGCGATAGGCGCCGACCGGCGCGGTATGCGTCATCACCGACTTCACCTCGAAATGCACCAGCGGCAGGTCGTAGACGCCGGTCTGCACGAAGGGCCCGAGCACCAGCGGGATGATGTTGGCCGCGCCCGAGGAATACGCGCCGGTGCAACCGATCGACTTGACGCGATAGGCCAGCACCTTGCCCTTCTCGTCCAGCGCGAAGGACGCGGTCGAGGTGAGGTCGCGGCCATGGGTGCCGCCGACGAACTCGTCGGTGCGGTCGCCGCGCCAGCGGATCTTCCTGTTCAGCCTGGTCGCGGCATAGGCCACGATGCCGTCCTCGGGATAGAGATTGGTCTTCTGGCCGARGCCGCCGCCGATGTCGCCGACCAGCACACGCACGCTGTCCTTGGGACGCTTCAGCACGGCCTCCGCCAGCACGTCGCGGGTCGAGGCCGGGGTCTGCGACTGCACGTGCAGGAGCAGACGTCCGGTCTTCTTGTCGATCTCGGCAATGGTCGAGCGCGGCTCCATCGCCGACGGCACCAGGCGCTGGCTGACGATATCGAGCTCGACCGTATGCGCGGCGCTGGCGAAGGCTTCATCCGCCTTGGCGGCATCGCCATAGCTCATCGCGCCGACGATGTTGTCGGGCGCCTCGGGCCACACCACGGGCGCGCCGGGCTTCACCGCCTCGACCGGATCGACCACGGCCGGCTGAACGTCATATTCGACCACGATGGCTTCGGCGGCGCTCTGCGCCTCAGTACGCGACGAGGCAACCACCGCCGCCACCGCCTCGCCGGCATAGCGCACGATCTCATGGGCGAGTAGCCGGCGCGGCGGCACCGTCATCGGCTTGCCGTCGGGGCGCTTGAAGATGCTCAGCGTCGGAATGGTGCCGATGTCGTCCTTGATCAGATCGACGCCGGTGTAGATCGCGGTGACGCCGGGCATCGCGGCCGCCGCGCTGGCGTCGATCGAGACGATCCTGGCGTGCGCATGCGGCGAACGCAGCACATGCAACCACAGCGCGCCGTCCTCCGGCTTGTCGTCGATGAATTGCCCCTTCCCGGTGAGCAGCCGCTGGTCTTCCAAACGCTTGACGGGCTGCCCCGCTCCGAAACGCAAATTGCCGGGAAGAATGTTCATTCCGTGGGGTCCTTGAGGTCTCTTGAAATGCGGCAGCCTTTTAGCGGATCGAGGCAGGCGAGACCAGCCGCGGTTTTGGGCGGGATATCCACGATTTCGGCATGCCCGGGCTTGTGGTGGAGGCCGTCATTCCGGGGCGATGCGCAGCATCGAACCCGGAATGACAGCTATGCCAGCTCCCTGAGCGCCGCTTCCACGACCTTGCGCGCATCGGCCGTCAGCGCGGCCTGCGGCGGGACGGGGTCACCGACGTCGTAGCCCTGGATCGAAAGCCCGGCCTTGATGCAGGCGGCGAGGTTGAAGCGGGCGAAGGTCTCGTTGATGCGCCACAGCCTGCGCTGAAGCACCATGGCCTCGTCCCAGCGGCCGGCATTGCAGAGGTCGTAGAGCGCGACGCTCTGGCGCGGAATGATGCAGGCCGGGCCCGCCATCCAGCCGAGCCCGCCGATCAGCATCACCGCGGCCGGAATGTGGGCGGAGGCCGAGAACACGCGCAAGCCATCGCCGCAGCGGTTCATGATCGAGAGCAGCCGGCCGGTGTTGGTCGAGGCGTCCTTGATGTAGCCGATGCGCGGATGTTCGGCGAGGCGCGCGATGACGTCGAGCGTGAGATCGGAGCGCTGGAATTGCGGATTGGTGTAGATGACGACGGGAATATCCACCGCATCCGCGATGGCGCGGAAATAGGATTCGACCTGGGCGTCGGCGAGCGGGAAATAAGCCTCCAGGATCGCCAGGATGCCGTCGGCGCCGAGCTTCTGGTAGGCCTTCGCCTGGGCCACCGCATCCGCCGTCGAGGTCGAGGCGACGCCGGCCACCACGGGCACGCGGCCCTTCGCGGCCTCGATCGTGGTCTGCACCACCGCCGTGCGTTGCGCGGCGTTGAGGTAGGCGAATTCGCCGGTCGACCCCAGCGGCGTCAACCCGTGCACACCGGCGCCGATCAGGTCGTCGCAGAGTTTCGCGAGCACGTTCCTGCGCACCGCGCCGTCGGCATCGACGGGCGAGACGAGATACGGGAAGACGCCGTGGAAATCGAGCATGTCAGGGGGATCCCGGAAACTGGTTTGCGCCTGACGGGTCTTAGCAATGCCTGCGCGGGCGATCAAACCCTGAGCAGCCGCACCCGCGTGCCCCAGGGATCGACGGCCTCCACGCCGTCCGCAAGCGCCGTGACTTTCGCGCCACCCTTGCGCAGCCGCTCTTCCTGTGCGGCGAGCAGCTCCTGCTTCGCCGTCACCAGCGAGAACCAGGCGAGCCCGGTCGTGGCATCATCCCGTTGGCCGGCGCCCTGGCTCTGCCAGACGTTCATGCCGAGGTGATGATGATAGCGGCCCGACGACAGGAACGCCGCGCCATTGCGCTTGCGGGTCGGGTCGAGGCCGACAGCGCCGTGGTAGAAGCTTTCCGCCTGCGCGAGATCGCCGACGCGCAAATGCATGTGGCCGATGCGCATTCCGTCCGGCGCCTTGGCGTAGTCGGGAATGCGCGAGTTGGTCAGCGACAGCAGGTCGGGGATGTTGAGCTCGTCGGTCGCCATCTTCACGCTGCCCTCGCTCCATTGCCATTGCGAGGGATCGCGGTCGGCATAGACCTCGATGCCGTTGCCTTCGGGATCGTCGAGATAGACGGATTCGCTGACGAGATGATCGGCAAAGCCCGACAGCGGCACGCGATGCGAAGCCGCATGCACCAGCCAGCGCGCGAGATCCTTGCGCGTCGGCATCAGGAATGCGGTGTGGTAGAGGCCGGCTGCATTGCGCGGCTCGATCGCCGCTTCGGGACGGGCCTCGAGCACGAGCAGCGTGATGCCGGCCGTGCCGAGCTTCGCGGCTGTGGCCGAGCGCTCCATCACGGCCAGCCCGATCACGTCGCGGTAGTAGTCGGCCACCGTGTCGAGATTCTTGACCCGGAGCGTCACCATGCCGACCCGCATCGGCGTGCGGCTGGCATAGGTCGGCCCGGTGCCTTGCGCAGTGCCCTCGGCCCGCGCCGCGGCCGCGGCGGCCATCGCGAGCGAGGTGGCGCCGGCGAGTTGCAGCAGGGTGCGGCGGGTGAGGTCGATGGTCATCGGTCAGGGCTCGCTGGAAACGTTTAGGGCCTTGCGGCGCAATGTCGGCCGATTGCTACACGTTCCCGTGAGCGGCTCCCAATCACATGTTCGTCGGCCGGCGCCGGCTCTGTCCTGGCCACCCGGCCAGTTTCGCAATCGCCCGCGACATCCCAGATTGAGGACAACTTACAGGAGACCGCCATGACCGCCCCAACTCCTCTGTCTTCACTGTCGTCCGCGCTCGCGGACGTCGTGGCGCGCACCGCGCCCTCCGTCGTCTCCGTGCATTCGCATCGCTCCCGCGCGACCGGCTTCGTCTGGAAGCCCGGCCTGATCGTCACCGCCGACGAGGCGCTGGCCGACGAGGGCGAGGTCGAGATCGGCCTCCCCGACGGCAGCCGGGTCGCCGCCACGATCGCCGGCCGCGACCATACGACCGACATCGCGCTGCTGCGTGCCGAGATTGGCGTCGCGCCGGTCAAGCTGGCCGCGACGGTCCCGCCCCTCGGCACCTTGTCGGTTGTCGTGGCCACCAACCGCGACACGCCGAGCGCCGCGCTTGGCATGGTGTCGGCATCCGGCAGGAGCTGGCGCTCCTTGCGCGGCGGCGACATCGATGCGCGGATCGAGCTCGACGTTCGCCTGCGTCCCGGCCAGGAAGGCGGCCTCGCGCTCGACGCGACGGGTGAAGCTTTCGGCATGGCTGTGCTCGGACCGCGGCGCGTACTGGTGATCCCGACGGCGACGATCGAGCGCATCGCGCCGCAGTTAGAGGCGCGCGGCCGCATCGCGCGCGGATATCTCGGGCTCGGACTCCAGCCGGTGCGGCTCGACGTCGGTATCGGCGCGATGGTGATGAGTGTCGACAAGGCCGGGCCTTCGGCGGCGGCCGGCATTCGCCAGGGCGACGTGATCGTGGCGGTCAACGACCAGAAACTGTCCGGCGTGCGCGCGCTGTCGCGGACGCTGGGACCTTCGAGCGTCGGCGCCGTGGTCGATGTCGCGGTGCGCCGCGGCGGCGAGCCGATCAGCTTCAAGGTCACGGTCGGCGAGAGGCCGGAGGCGTGAGCGAGGACAAGCTGCCGGAGATCCTGCTGTCCCTGGAGATCGACGATCCCGCTCTCGCCGACCGCCTGGCTGCGCTGCTCGGCAATGTCGCCGGGCTGCGCCTCGCCGCGCCCGGCGAGCAGGCCGCGGCGACGATCGTTGTCCGCGATCCGCGCGGCATGCCCGAGGATATCGCGCTGACGCAGCGCGAGCTCGACGTGCTGGCGCTGATGGCCGAGGGCGCCTCCAACAAGATGATCGCGCGTCAGCTCGGCATCTCCGTGCACACCGTGAAATTCCATGTCGGCTCGCTGCTCGACAAGCTCGACGCCACCGGCCGCACCGATGCGGTGGCGCATGCGGCGCGCCGCGGCGTCATCGAGCTCTGAGCAGCGCGCGTCACCCGGACGGCACCATTTGTGCGAGCGTGCGCATGCGGTCGGCGTCCACGATCCGGCCATGGCTGATGACGATGCGGGGTGGGGTGTGGAAGCGCAACGCCTCGGTCACGTCGGCCTGGTCGAGGACGACGAGATTGGCCGCGCAGCCAAGCCCGAGGCCGTAGCGCTCCAGGTTCATTGCCGTCGCGGCGCGCGTGGTGATCATGTCGTAGAGCACATCGAGCTCGCTCTTCTTCGTCATCCACAAGAGATGCGCGGCAAGGAAGGCCACTTCCAGCATGTTGTTGCGGCCGAGCGGGTAATAGGCGTCCGAAATGTCGTCCTGCCCGAGGCAGACATTGATGTCGGCGGCCAGCAGCTCCTTCACCCGCGCGTGCAGCGGACCGGTATGGGGATCGCTGACGATACTGACCCGCGCTTCCCGAAGCAGTGCCGTCAGCTCCCGCAGATAAGCCTCGGGATAGAGCGCCATCGCACGGCAGTGATGCGCAAGCGCCCGGCCCTCGACGCCACGCGCGATCATCGCGCGCGCCATCATGTCGAGCGTGCGCATATCGGCGTCGCCGACATCGTCCAGCAGCATCGAGATTTCGGCGCCATGCTCGGCCGCGAGATCGAAGCAGAAATCGACGTGGCGCCGCCTGTCGTCCTCGCCGGCTTCGATCCAGGGAATGCCGCCGACGACGTCGGCGCCGAGCGCCATCGCCTTGCGCATCAGGCCGTCGGCGCCGGGCTCGCGAAACAGGCCGTMCTGGGGAAAGGCGACCACCTGGATGTCGACGATGCCGCGAAACTCCTCGCGCACCGCGAGCAGCGCCTTGATGCCCTCGAGCCGGGCCTTGGTGTCGACATCGGCGAAGGCGCGGATGTGGAGGTTGCCGTGGAGCGCGGCCAGCGCCACTGCGCGCCGTGCGTTCGGAATGATCCATGACGCGTCGTAGCTGCTCTTGACCGCCGCGGCGAGATCGACCGCCTTCGCCGCCTCGCTCATGCCTCCGCCCTGATAGGCTTCCAGCGCCTCCTCCGACATCATCGGCAGCGTCCAGACCTTGCAGAGATGCAGGTGCGGATTGACATAGGCGGGCGTCACCAGGCCGCCCTTCGCATCGACGAAGGCCTGTGCGCCGGTTTCGAGCCTGCTGCCGATTGCCGTAATCGTGCCGCCGGTGATGGCGATGTCGACGATCTCGCGGCTGCGCATGCGGGCGTTGGTGACGATGATGTCGGGCAGGCGGGACATTGCGGGACTTCCACTCGAGACGCGGACGATCATGCAAATTGGGTGCCGGACTGGTGCGACGGGAAGCTGAGCTGGACCGTCAGGCCCGGCGCCTTATCATGCAGCGCGATCTCGGCGCCATGAAGGCGCGCAACTGCCGCAACGAGGCTCAGGCCTAGCCCGTTGCCCGGCGTGTAGCGGCTCTGCTCGAGCCGGTAGAAGCGCTTGAAGACGTGATCGCGCTGGTCGGCCGGAATGCCCGGCCCATCGTCGGCGATCGCGATCATCGCACCTCCGCCGGCGTTGCGGCAGGTCACGGTCACCTGCCCGCCCGCGCGGCCGTGCTTGATCGCATTGTCGACGAGATTGGCGATGGCATCGAACAGGAGGTCGCGATCGCCGGTCACGGTCACCTCGCTGTCGCCGTCGAGGCTGAGGCCGGTCGCAACCTGCTCGGCGGCGGCATCGTAGAGCTCGACGACCTCGCCGGCGATCTCGGCGAGGTTGAGCGCACGAAAGGCGCTCCTGCGGGCACGCGTCTCGATCTCCGAGATCCGCGTGATGGAGGCGAACATGCCGAGCACCGCGTCGAGATCGGCGATGGTGTCGCCGATCAGGGCCGCATCAGCATCGCCGTTGCGCTGGTTGTGATAGGCCTTTTCCAGCCGGCCGCGCATCCGCGTCAGCGGCGTGCGCAGATCGTGGGCGACGTTGTCGCTGACCTGCTTGACCTCGCCCATCAGCGTTTCGATGCGATCGAGCATCTGGTTGAGGTTTTCGGCGACGCGGTCCCATTCGTCGTGGCTGCCGCGCAAGGGGATACGCTGGTCGAGGCCCGACAGCATGATGGCGCGGCTAGTGGCGTTGATCTCTTCGATCCGCCCGACCGTACGCCGGGTCACCAGCACGGCGGCGAGGCCGGCCAGCACCAGCAGCAGCACGGCGACCGCGGCCATCGCGAGCCCGATCATGTCCTTGAAGCCGTCGTGATCGCCGACATTGCCGAGCCGGCTCTGCACATAGGCGAGCGTGCCGAAATAGACGTAGGCCATGATCGCCGCGACGATCAGTCCGAACGCCGCGATCGCCAGCAGCGCCAGCCTGAAGGTTGACGAACGAAGCGTCTTAACCAGGAGCACGGAGGCAATATCCGATGCCGCGGATGGTGTGGATCAGCGGATAATCCTGGCTGTCATCGACCTTGCGGCGGACGCGCCCGACATAGACGTCGATGATGTTGGTGGAGGGATCGAAGTGCAGGTCCCAGACGTGCTGGAGCAGCATCGCGCGGGACACGACGCGTCCTTCGTTGCGGACCAAATATTCGAGCAGCTGGAACTCGCGCGGCAGCAGCGGGATCTTCCGGCCGCGGCGGCTGGCGTTGCGCGCGATCAGGTCGATGGCGAGATCGCCAACCCGCAGGATGGTTTCCTTGGCAATGGTCTCGCTGCGGCGGCCGAGCGCTTCCAGCCGCGCCAGCAGCTCGACGAAGGAGAACGGCTTGACCAGGTAATCGTCGCCGCCGGCGCGCAAGCCGCGCACGCGGTCATCGACCTCGCCGAGCGCGGAAATGATCAGGAAGGGCGCGGCGATGCCATCGTCGCGCAGCTGCCGCATCACCGCGATGCCGTCGATGTCGGGCAGCATGCGGTCGATGGTGATCACGGCATAATCGCGCGCCACGCCGTGGCTCAGCGCCTCGCGGCCGGTCGCGGCGAGATCGACGTCGTAACCCGAGATCGTCAGTTCCTCGACGAGCTGGCCTGCGGTTTCCGGATCGTCCTCGACGACCAGGATGCGGCGGTGACCTCCGGTCATGACAAACTCCGCGCGACGGTCGCCACCAGACTATCCCGTTCCGGGGCTGAGCGGAACCGCCCGGTGGCGATCGCGACAATGGTGCGGTACGGCGATGCTAGTACCAACTGTCTCCGCACACATTGACCCATTGCCATCCATAGGCTGTCCAGCTCCTTTGCCAGCAGCCGTCGTCGTAATAGTTGGCATAGAAGTACGGCGCGCCGACGAAGGCGAACCGGTGGAAGCGGTGATGGCGGAAGAAAAAGGCATGTCGGCCGATGAAGGGCCTGCCGTGCCAGCCCGGGCCAGCAAACCGTGGGCCGAAAGCGGCGCGGGTCGCTAATGGTGCACCGGCAAAACGCGGCCCGATGGCAGCGCGGGCGGCCATTGGCGAACCGGCGAAGCGGGCGCCGCCGAAGCCTGGCCCGCCGGCGAAACGCGCACCGCCCATGCCACCGACATGCATGCCGCCGCCGCGCATCCCGCCGCCAAACCCGCCTGCGTGCATCCCGCCGCCGAAGCCGCCATGGCCGCCACCGCCGAAGCCACCATGTCCGCCACCGCCGAAGCCGCCGCCATGACCACCGCCGCCGCCACCGCCGCCACGGGCAAGGACCGGTGAAGCGAGCGCCATCACCGCGGCGATCGTCACCGCGGTGACGCCTTTGAGAAGCTTGTTGTCCATCGAAGCATCCTCCGTGCTGCGCGGCGACACTCACGCCGCGCCAGGAGGATCAGATGAGAGGAAGGGACAGGCACCTTCAACTTACAAACGCGCCAGATTCTGACGCGGAAGTCAGGAAGGCGTCGCTCTGTCACTCCCTCGCCCCGTTCTTACGGGGAGAGGGTGGGGTGAGGGGC
>NZ_JBFULT010000137.1:0-14035 GCF_054049755.1 Bradyrhizobium sp. P5_C11_2 | reverse complement strand
ACTCCGTTCAGCACGGCGAATGGTCTCCTCTCGTCACTTGCGCTCCGCCGCCAGCCCGTTACCGATCACGAGCAACCCTGCGAGCGCGGCCAGCGCGAAGCCGAGCCCCGCGAGGAACGTGCCGGCCGGGCCGTAAGCGTCCCACAGCGCGCCGGCGATCACGCTCGCGGCCAGCAGTGCAATTCCGGTGAACAGGTTGAAATAGCCAAACGCGGTGCCGCGCAGATTGGGCGGCGCGGTGTCGGCGACGAGGGCCGAGAGCAACCCTTGCGTCAATCCCATGTGCAGCCCCCACAGCACGACGCCGAGCGCCAGGCCCGCGAGATTCGGCAGCAGAGCGAGCGCGAGATCGGCCGCCGCAAGGAAGACGAGCCCGAGCGCGAGCAGGCCGGTCCGGTTGATCCGATCGGACAAGACGCCGGCCGGATAGGCCGACAGCGCATACACGATGTTCATCAGCACCAGCACGGCCGGCACCCACATCGCATTGAGGCCGATGCTCTGAGCCCGCAGGATCAAGAACGCCTCGCTGAAGCGTGCCAGCGTGAAGACGATTCCGACCGCGACGACGCGCCAATACACCGCGCCGAGCTGCCGCATTGCGGCGAGGTTGAGGGGATTTTTCGCAGGTTCCCGGCCGGGGTCCGGCTCCGGCTCGTTGACCGCAAGCGCGATCAGACCGAAGGACAAGAAGGCCGGCAGCACCGCCACCCAGAACACGGCAGAAAAATTGTCCGCGGTCCACCACATCAGGCCGATTGCCGCGAGCGGTCCGAGGAAGGCGCCGATCGTGTCGAGCGATTGCCGCAGGCCGAAGCTCGCACCGCGCAGGCCCGCTGGTGCGATATCGGCGATCAGCGCATCGCGCGGCGCGCCGCGAATGCCCTTGCCGATGCGGTCGATGAAGCGCGCCGCGACCAGCCATTCGGCGCTGGGAGCGAGCGGGAATAGCGGCTTGGTCAGGGCGGCGAGGCCGTAGCCGAGCGCGGCAAGCAGCTTGCGCCGCCCGAGCCAGTCCGACAGCGCGCCGGAGAAGATCTTCGTGATCGAGGCGGTCGCCTCCGCGATGCCCTCGATGAACCCGACGGTGAGCGCGGAGGCGCCGAGCACGGTGACGAGATAGACCGGCAGCAGCGCGTGGATCATCTCCGAGGAGATGTCCATCAGCATCGAGACGAAGCCGAGCACCCAGATTCCCCTGGGCAGCCCGGCGCGCGCAGCATGTGGTGTCGTCGTCGTCACGTCCCGGCCTTTGTCATCAGGCAACAAAAAACCCGCCATCGGCGGGTTTGTCCATGCTCCCGCCAAAGGCGGAGGCTCAAAAATTGCCCCACCTCAAGCAGGAGTCATCAGCCCATTACGATCATCGACCGCCGGGCGGTTGTCGGGGGACTCCATCCCCATCTGTGCGGTCAGCCTAGCATGGAAATCGCGCGGGACAATAGGGCGGGGCGCCTCTCCACATCTGCCGCGGTCATTCCAGCGGCGTGACCATGGCGGACTCGCGGCGTGTCGGCGTAAGAGCTTGCATTCCTAACTCGAATGTGAAGCACAACCGATCTTCCCGCTTTGCGGCAAGGCGATTGCATGTCACCATCACGTCATACGACGGGAGACTGCGATGCGCTTGCTGTTCTCGATCGGGGCTGTGCTGGTGGCCGGCGTGCTTGCCGGAGGGGATGTTGCGGGCATCGCGGCACCAGGACCTAAATTTGAACCGCCGAAACTCGAACCGAACAAGAATCCATCGCAGCGGCAAGCGGCCGACAAGGACGCGCAGACGGTCGACGTCGAGCTGATCCTCGCGGTCGACGTCTCCTACTCCATGGACATGGACGAGCTGGCGATCCAGCGCGAAGGCTATGCGCAGGCGATCCAGTCGAAGGAGTTCCTGCAGGCGTTGAAGATGGGGCCGAACGGCCGTATCGCGGTGACCTATTTCGAGTGGGCCGCCTCGACCGACCAGAAGATCATCATCCCGTGGCGGCTGGTCGACGGACCGGAGACCGCGGACGCGGTCGCCGCCGAAATCCTGAAGACGCCGATCCGGCGCGCCTCGCGCACCTCGATCTCCGGTGCGATCACCTTCGCGATGCCGCTGTTCGACGAGGATCCCTATCACGGCATTCGCCGCGTGATCGACATTTCCGGGGACGGCCCCAACAACAATGGCGGCCCGGTGACGGTGGCGCGCGACGCGGCGATCGAGAAGGGCATCGTCATCAACGGCCTGCCGATCATGGTCAAGGAGCCGTCCTATTCGACCATGGATATCGACAATCTCGACTACTATTACGAGGACTGCGTCATCGGCGGTCCGGGCTCCTTCGTCATCACGATCAAGGACCGCGACAAGTTCAAGGAAGCGATCCGCACCAAGCTGCTGATGGAGGTTGCAGGCCGCACGCCGGAGCGTCCCGTGGTGCGGGTTGCGGACAAGGAGCCGCGCGTCAGCTGCATGATCGGCGAGAAGATCTGGTCGGACCGCTGGGGGCGCTGAGGCGCACTCCGAATGAGACCATTTGCCTCATTTCACCCGGCGGTTGAACTTAACCGCTCGTTAACTGCTGCATGGCCCTAATCGGATTGTTTCCGTCTGTTTCCGGGCCTGTCCCGGATTGCTGTCCGGCGCGCAGGGCAGCGGATTCGCCAGACCTGTCCGCCGAGCAATCCAATGGCCGTCGTCACCTCGAGCACCAGCCAGATTTCTCCCGCCAACGAGCGGGTGTATCACCAGAGTGCTCTTCTCGGTGAATGGAAGGGCAATTGGGCGGGCAACAACCAGCCCGTCAGCTTCAAGGTCGTGAACATCCGCGGTGCCCGGGCGCAGGTCGAGTACACCCATAACGGGCGCACGGAGCGTGGTTTTGGCCAGGTCAGCGGCGCGCTTCTCACTTTCGGCACGGTCACGGTCGGCACCAAGGACGGCAAGAATTTGGTGCTGTTGTCCTCCGCGGGCGCTGGCAAGCAGACCGCCACTCTCGAGAAGCAGGCGCCGCCGGCCTCCGACAGCCTTCTCATGGGAAGCTGGGGCGGCTATTCCTCCGACAACGGCAAGAGCGCGAGCTTTCGCGTTCTGTCCGTCAATGGCAAGGAAGCCCAGGTCAGCGTGACCACTGACGGCATCACCCGCCAGGGCACGGGCATCGTCTACAAGAACGTCATCATGTTCGGACAGGCGCAGATCGCGACCGACGATGGGAAGAACGGCAAGATCATCTACCAGGTCGGCAGCAAGTCGTTCATGGTGCCGGTGACGAAATATCCGCCGGCCGATTCATCGTCTTCGGTGGACAAGACCGCCTGAACCCACCGCGCCTTCCGGGGCTGTCGGCGCTGGTCACCATTTCGGCGCCCGCTTCTCCACGAACGCCTTCAAACCCTCCTGCGCTTCGTCCGACGTCGCGACGTTGCAGAAATCGTCCACGGCGCTGGCAATGCTGCGCCGATAGTCGAGGTCGATCTGGCGCATGAAGGCGGCCCGACCCATCCGCACCACCGCGGCCGATTTTCCGGCGAATTGCGCCGCGAGCTTCAGCACCTCGGCCTCCAGCTCGGCATCGCCGACGACGCGGTTCACCACGCCGAGCTCGCGCGCTTCAGTGGCGCTGAAGACGCGGCCGGTGAACAGCAGCTCGAAGGCGCGATGGCGTYCGACGATGCGCGGAAGATGCGCGTAGTGAATCGCGGGAATGACGCCGACGTCGATCTCCGGATAGCCGAAGGTCGCGCTCTCGGCTGCCAGCACGACGTCGCAGGACACCGCCATGGTCATGCCGCCGCCGCGTGCCGCGCCGCCGACCGCGGCGATCGACGGCTTTCCGAGACCGTACTGGGCGTCGTAGAGGTCGATGTAGAGCGCCTGGAGGAATTCGCGGATCTGGGCGCCGGATTTGCCAAGCAGGATGTCGAGATCGAGGCCCGCCGAAAAGCGTTTGGGGATCGCGCTCGCCAGCACGACGACGCGCGCATCCGGATCATCGGCGGCGCGGCGGAGAGCTGCCACCACCGCACGGATGACCTCGAGGCTCAGCGCGTTGACCGGCGGACGGCGTAGCGTGATGCGGGCGATGCTGCCTGCGCGTTCGTAGGCGACGGGGTTGTCCGTTGTCACCGGGGTCTCCATGCTTTCAAGACGCGTTGCGGATGCGTCCACATCGTCGTTGCGCCACCGTCAACTCCGTCATCCCTGCGCAACGGCGAAGCCGTTGTCGCTGGAGCCTCGAAGGATGCGCGGCCCGATGCAGCCGGGCCGTCGCCCTTCGAGGCTTGCCCTACGGCGCGATTGCGCCGCAGGGCGCGCACCTCAGGGTGACGGTACTAAAATTGGGCTCGCCGGCCAGGTCCATTCGCAAATTGAGAGCGGGTCGTGTGCTGCTTCTATTTCGCCGCCAGCGGCGGCAGCGGCGGCACGCTGTCGTTCGGTGCTTCCGCCTGCATCGTGATCAGCGTCATCGAGACCAGGTCGTAATAGCCGATCAGGCCGATGATATCCATGATGCCACGCTCGCCAAACTTCGCCTGCGCCGCGCGGTAGACCTCGTCGGACACCTTCTTGTCGCGATAGAGCGCCATCGCGAGATCATAGAGCGCGGCTTCGTCGTCCTTCATCGCCTGCGGCCGCACGCCGCTCGCGATGTCCTTGGCGACCTGCGGATCGAGCCCGGCTTTCATGGCGAGGGGATAATGCGCGAACCATTCATATTGCGCCGTCCACTGCCGGGCCGTGATCAGGATGGCGAACTCGCTCAGGCGTGCCGGCAGCGACGAATTCCAGCGCAGATAGTCCGACATCGCCGACAGCTTTGGCGCGAGCTCCGGGTTGCGGATGTAGGCGCGGTAGGGTGGGTTGGCGAACTTGGCGTTGCGCGGCGGCCCCGAGATCGAATCGGCCCACTCCTTCTGCGGCGGCGTGAGCTCGTCCGGCTTCAGCGGCGCGAAGCGGGACGGTTCGCCGGCACGACCGATCCCCGAAATTGTGACCGCAACCAGGAGAGCGAGTGCCGGTCCCAGGTATTTCATAACGTTCTCCCATCTGGCGGACTATCGCCGCCTTGCGCGACGCCAGCTTACGTCGCGGCGCGAACGGGGCAAGGACGCCGACGCCGGTTAAGGCTGCGGCATCGGAATGGCCGTGCAGCAAGGATGCGCAGGTCATCGCCGGTCGCGCGATGGGAATCAGCTTACCTTCGTCGACACGGTCGCCGCCAGAACGCGAGCGGCTGCTCAAATGCAGGGATCGCAATATGCCAAACGCCAGGTGGGCTCGAGAGCCCGATCTTGCCCCGCTGCTCGAATTGTTTCGCGTCTCGGAGGTCAGCGCGGCCGCCGAGCCGCTGGAGCGAGCGGCGGATGTCTGGCGGCAGATATTGTCCCGCGATGATCTCGCGGTGTGGGTTTCGGACGACGCGAGCAAGATCGTCGCCACCTGCATGCTCATCACCGCGCCGAATCTGCTGCGCGCCGGCCGGCGCCATGGCTTCCTCGAGAATGTCGTGACTCATCCCGAATATCAGGGCCGCGGTCATGGACGCGCCGTGGTCGCGGCAGCGCTGGCCGACGCCTGGCGCAAGGACTGCCATCACGTCCTGATGCAGAGCGGCCGCAAGGACCCGCGCGTGCATCGCTTCTACGAGGGCTGCGGCTTCGTGCCGGGCTTGCGGGTCGGCTATGTCGCGCACCGGCCCGCGCCCGGCGTGATGGAGATCAGATCCGCGCCTCGAGGATCAGGTTGAAGGGCGTCTCAGTGGCGCGACGGAAGCGGGTCAGGCCGCCCTCGCGCGCGACCTTGCGCAGCCTTGCCTCGCCGGCTTGAGCGCCCAGCGCGAGGCCGACCTCCTGATCGAGCGACGCCGGCGTGCAGATCATGGTCGACGCCGCATAGTAGACGCGTCCGACCGGGGTGAGGTTGTCTTCGAGGCGGTCGCCTGCGAACGGCTCGACCAGCATGCAGGTGCCATCCTTCGCCATGGATTCGCGCACATGACTGATGGCGCCGACGGGATCGCCCATGTCGTGCAGGCAATCGAAGAAGCACACGAGATCGTAGCCTTCGGCCGGGTAGGTCTTGGCCGAGTGAACCGCGAAGCTGACCCGGTCGCCCAGCTTGGCCTCATTGGCCGCCTTTCGCGCGGCCTCGATCGAGCCCTCGTGATAGTCGAAGCCGTAGAAGCGGGAGTTCGGGAAGGCTTTCGCCATCAACCGCGTCGAGACACCGTGCCCGCAGCCGACATCGGCGACCTTGGCGCCGCGCTTGAGCTTGTCCACGACGCCGTCGAGCGCGGGCAGCCACTCCTGCACCAGATGGTGCATGTAGCCGGTGCGGAAGAAGCGCGCAGTGCCGCAGAACAGGCACTCGCTGCGCCTGTTCCAGCCGACACCCTTGCCGGACTTGAATGCGTCCGTAATCTTCGGCTCGTCGAGAAACGCCGCGGCAATGACATTGCCGACCGCGCCGAGGAAGACCGGGCTGTCCTCGTCGGCAAGCGCCATCGCCTGCTCCGGCAGCATCGAGAACTTGCCGGAAGCGGAGTCGTATTCGACGTAACCAGAAGCCGCCTGGCTCGCCAGCCACTCGCGGACGTAGCGTTCATTCGTTCCGGTGGCGCTTGCGAGCTCGGCGGAGTTCATGGGTCCCTTGGCAGCAAGGGAGCGGTAGAGGCCGAGCTTGTCGCCCAGCAGGACCAGCGATGCGTTCATCGCGGCCCCGACCTCGGTGATCATCTTGCCCATAAAGGCATTCAACCTGTCGGAATTGACCTCCATGACAGCCTCCATGCAAATGTCAGGCATTTTCAAGGGTCTGCGCAATTGCGCGTTGCCGGACTGAGCCAGGCCTTCGCGATCAAAGCCGCGGCCTGAACTCGCGCGTCCTCTATGTGGGTCAACCCGGCGGGCCGGAGGTTCAACGCGTCAGGAAGACGTCATCCTGGAACTCGATGACGCGGCGCCAGGCACGGCTCCACTGGCATCTGCGATATTCGAAGGGTATAATTTGCGAACTTTTCGACGGTAGCCAGAATGTCCAGCCTTGCAGGTTCTTGCGGTCTCGCAGCTCTCCTCGCCGTGCTTTGCCTCGGCGGAGCACCGGTTCATGCGCAAGTTGCGCCCCTGAGGTATTTTATCCCGGGCGGCCCCTTCGGCTCCGGCCAGAGCTTCGATACCTATGGCAACTTTCCGAGCTTCGATGCCGGCACACGCACCAGTTTTGCGAACGGCTTCTCTGCCGGCAGCCAGAGTGGCAACCTCAATTGGAGTGGCCTCAGCCAGACGGGACCGGTCGGCAATTTCAGCGCGCTCTCCTATGACAGCTCGCAGTTCGGCTACAACACCAAGACCGCAGGCGGCATGCCCGTCACGTTCTTTGCCGGTTTCGACACGCTGAAATACGGCAACGGCATCGGCAGTTCGCTTGCGCCGCTCACCTCGGGCTCTGCACCCGGCTATGGTGCGTTTGCAGGCGTCGAATTCAAGCCGACCTCCAATCTCAGCCTGTCGTTCGGGGCCGGGTTCACCCAGCAGGACTCGAGCCGCATGGACAGCGACATCAGATCGAACATGCTGCCGGGCGAGTCGCCGGCGCTCGGCGGCCTTCGGCGCTAAGACATTATCGCGTAAATTTCGCCACCAGCTCGACGTGCGGCGTGTGGCGGAACTGGTCGACCGGCACCACGGTCTCGATCTTGTAGCCGCCGTCGATGAGCAGCCGTGCATCGCGGGCAAAGGTCGCAACGTTGCAGGATACCGCGATCACGACCGGCACCTTGCTGGCGGCGAGCTTCAGCGCCTGCGCCTGCGCGCCCTGGCGCGGAGGGTCGAACACCACGGCGTCGAAGTCGCGCAGCTCCTGCGGCACCAAGGGGCGGCGGAACAGGTCGCGCGGCTCGCACCTGATCGGCTTCAGGCCGGACGTGCGCGCTGCTTTTGCCAGCGCGGCGATGGCGCCGGCATCGTTGTCATGGGCGGTGACGCGTGCCTTCTCCGCAAGCCGAAGCGCAAACGGACCGACCCCGCAGAAGAGGTCGAGAACCTCCTTGGCCTTGCCGATGCGCGCTGCGACGAGAGCAGCCAGCGTCTGTTCGCCCACGGCGGTGGCCTGAAGGAACGAGCCCGGCGGCAGCGTCACCTCGGCGCGGCCCATCTGCAAATTCGGCGGCAGCCGTTGCAGCACCAGTTCGCCGTGCCGCGTCAGCCGCGCCAGCCGATGCTGTTCCGCGACCCGCGAGAGCGCGGTGATCATCGCCGTCGGCAGCGGACCGGAGCCGCGCACGTCGACGTCGAGGCCGTTGGCGGTGGCGGTGACCTGGATGTCGAGCGGCTTTGTCACCGGCATCTTCGAGGTCAAGGGCTCTGCGAGCGCCCAGGCGGCATCGAGCGCGCCGTCGAGCGCGGGATCGAGGATCGGGCATCGGTGGATCGGGATGACGTCGTGTGAGCTTGCGGCGGAAAAGCCCACCTTGAGGACGTCATGCGTGCCGAACCGGCCGTGCAGCGTGACGCGCCGGCGGCCCATACCATGGGCATCGACCAGCGGCGCGACCTCGCAGACGAGGCCGGCCTGCGCCAGCGTCTCGACCACGATGCCGCGCTTCCAGGCGTGATACGGCCCGGCCGCCCAATGCTGGATCGCGCAGCCGCCGCAGACGCCGAAATGCGGACAGAACGGTTCGATCCGCTCGGGACTTGGGACATCGACCGCAAGCAGCTTGCGGCGGTCGGGATGATGGCCCGCGACATGATCGACCTCGACGCTCTCGCCGCCGAGCGCATAGGGCACGTAAACCGCTTCGCCTGCTTCGAGCGAGACACCGTCGCCGCGATGGCCGACATGATCGATCCTCAGGCGCTCAACCACGGCGCGCGCCCAGGAAGAATTCGATGTTGCCGTCGCCGCCCGCAATCGAGGAGGCAAACACCTCGATGTCGGTGCAGCCGAGCGAGGCCGCGAACGCCGCGATATCGTCGCAGATCTCCTGGTGCACGGCGGCGTCGCGAATGATGCCCTTCTTGCTGTGCTTCCGCTCTGCCTCGAATTGCGGCTTGATCAGCGCCAGCAGGCTCATCGGCGCGGCCGCGAGCGATAGCGCCACCGGCAGCACCGTCTTCAGCGAGATGAAGCTGACATCGATGACGACGACATCCGGCCGTGCCGGCAGCCGCTTGCCGTCATAGCTGCGGATATCCGTCTCCTCCATCGAGACGATCTTCGGATGGCCGCGCAGCGACGGATGCAATTGGGCGGTGCCGACGTCGATCGCGAACACCAGGCTCGCGCCGTTCGCGAGCAGCACCTCGGTAAAGCCGCCGGTGGAGGCGCCGACGTCGAGGCAGACATGATCCTCGATCTCGATCGGGTAACGCTCCAGCGCACCGGCGAGCTTGACGCCGCCGCGCGAGACATAGGGATGCGCCGGCTCGGCCTGGATCACCGCGTCTGCTGCGATCGTCTCCGACGGTTTGGCGACCGGCTTGTCGTTCGCGGTGACGAGSCCGGCCTCGATCGCCGCGCGCGCCCGGGCCCGGCTTTCGAACAGGCCGCGCTCGACCAGCAGAACATCCGCGCGCTTGCGGGGAGGGGACATCAATCTCTCCGGAGGACGACGCTTATGTAGCGATCAATCGCGCAGCCGCCATCCGGACGCAAGTCTCGAACGCGGCCAGATCATGCCAGACGTCGACCGGCATCTCGGCCGGCGTCACCAGCGGGCAGCCGTGCAGCTCCAGCGCATGGATCATCATGAGATTGTCGACGAGGCCGAAATCCTCGATCGTCAGCCCCTGCGCGTCGACCAGGCGTCCGCCTTCGCGCACGACATCGACGAAGCGCCCGACGCGGTCGGCATAGGCGGCGCCGTCGTTCGAATAGGCCAGACACAATTTGCGGCGGCCGGCCATGTAGCCGAGCTCGTAGACGGTGCCGGGATCGGCGCCGGCGCCCCGGAAGGGGGTGAGGTTGGCAATGATGGCATCGGCCTGATCCATCATCGCCTCGTTGCCGGCAAAGATCTGCCGCGAGGCATCGGGGGCGGCGAGATCGATGGCGTTGTCGAGGGGATAGAGGCCGGTGAGCCCATGCGCAGCGCAGATCGCGGCCTTCTGCCTGCCGATCTCAACCGCATCCGGCAGGAACACGTCGGGGCCTGCCAGATAGATCTTCATGGGGTGACCTGCTGAACGCGAAGCGCGCTGCAACACCTCTCCCATAGGGAGAGGTGGGGGGACAGCGCCTGAACGACAATCAGGCCAGCTTGACCGTCTCGGCCTTGACGTCCTTGCCGAGCGCCTCGAACACCTTGGCGACGATGCCCTTGGCGTCGAGACCGGCGCGGCCGTACATCGCGGCCGGCGTGTCGTGGTCCTGGAACACGTCGGGCAGCACCATGGAGCGGAAGCGCACCATGCCGCTGTCGAGCGCACCCTGGTCGGTCAGGAACTGCGCGACATGCGAGCCGAAGCCGCCGACCGCGCCTTCCTCGATCGTGATCAGGATCTCGTGGTCGCGGGCGAGCTTGAGCACCAGCTCGGTGTCGAGCGGCTTCATGAAGCGCGCATCGGCAATGGTGGTGGACAGGCCGTGGGCGGCGAGCTCGTCGGCCGCCTTCTCGCATTCGGCCAGACGCGTGCCGAAGGAGAGCAGGGCGATCTTGCTGCCCTGGCGGATCACGCGGCCCTTGCCGATCTCGAGGGGAACGCCGACGTCGGGCATCTCGATGCCGCGGCCTTCGCCGCGCGGATAGCGTAGCGCGCTGGGGCGGTCGTTGATCGCGACCTGGGTTGCGACCATGTGGACCAAATCGGCTTCGTCGGCCGCGGCCATGATCACCATGTTCGGCAGACAGCCGAGATAGGCGTTGTCGAACGAGCCCGCATGCGTCGCGCCGTCGGCGCCGACGAGGCCGGCGCGGTCGATGGCGAAGCGGACAGGCAGGTTCTGGATCGCGACGTCATGCACGATCTGGTCGTAGCCGCGCTGGAGGAAGGTCGAGTAGATCGCGCAGAACGGCTTGTAGCCCTCGGTCGCAAGACCGGCGGCAAACGTCACCGCGTGCTGCTCGGCGATGCCGACGTCGAAGGTGCGGTCCGGGAACGCCTTGTTGAAGATGTCGACGCCGGTGCCGGACGGCATCGCCGCCGTGATGGCGACGATCTTGTCGTCCTTCTCGGCTTCCTTGACGAGGCTCTGGCCGAACACGTTCTGGTAGGCCGGCGCGTTCGGCTTGGCCTTGGCCTGGGTGCCGGTGGCGACGTCGAACTTGACGACGGCATGGTACTTGTCGGCGGAGGCTTCCGCCGGACCGTAGCCCTTGCCCTTCTGCGTCACGACGTGGACCAGGATCGGGCCGGTCTCCATGTCGCGGACGTTCTTCAGAACGGGCAGGAGGTGATCGAGATTATGGCCGTCGATCGGGCCGACGTAATAGAAGCCGAGCTCCTCGAACAGCGTGCCGCCATCCATCATGAAGCCGCGGGAATATTCCTCGACGCGGTTGGCGCGGTTGGCGAGGATCTTCGGCAGGCGCTTGTTGATCTGCTTGGCCGCCTCGCGCAGCGTGCGGTAGGTCTTGCCGGAATAGAGTCGCGACAGATAGGCGCTCATGGCGCCGACCGGCGGCGCGATCGACATGTCGTTGTCGTTGAGGATGACGATCAGGCGCGAATTCATCGCACCCGCATTGTTCATGGCCTCATAGGCCATGCCCGCTGACATCGCGCCGTCACCGATCACGGCGATAACGTTGTTCTTGCCGCCGGAGAGGTCGCGCGCGACCGCCATGCCGAGGCCGGCGGAGATCGAGGTCGAGGAATGCGCGGCGCCGAACGGATCGTAGTCGCTCTCGCTGCGCTTGGTGAAGCCGGACAGGCCGCCGCCGGTGCGCAGCGTGCGGATGCGGTCGCGCCGGCCGGTGAGGATCTTGTGCGGATAGGCCTGATGGCCGACGTCCCAGATCAGCCGGTCGCGCGGCGTATCGAAGACGTAATGGATCGCGGTGGTGAGCTCGACTACGCCGAGGCCCGCGCCGAAGTGACCGCCGGTCACCGAGACGGCATCGATGGTCTCCTGACGCAGCTCGTCGGCGACCTGGCGAACCTGCTCGACCTTGAGCTTGCGCAGGTCGTCCGGCGTCCGGATGGTGTCGAGAAGCGGCGTTTTACTGTATGCGTTCACGGCGATTTCCAATTTGTCAGCGCCGGAAGGTCATTCCGGTGCGCGATGGGTTTGCACAATATCGGCGCAGCGCGAGTCCTTAAACCGCCGGAGCCACCTGCATGGGGCAGAGCCCCGTCTTCAAGCTTAGGTGAGCTTAGGTGCGCTCCGGTTCAGTCTCTGTGATCCCTGTCACTCAGATCGGYTTCGTCCGTCCCAGCCAATTTCATCAGCAGTTTGAAGCGCTTGTCGTCGGTAATCGGTGCCCACGCAAGGCTAGCAAAAAGCCACACTCCGCGCAGCTTTACACCAAACCTTGGGCCAAAGCCAACCCGCCCGACCGATTACGGGCATGCAGGTGCAACCCCCGGGCCAATTTGGTTAACCCTGGCGCGCGGGGGGAGGTTCCGGTCCTGCCCGGTTCCGCGGCAGGCTTTTGGGCGAGTGCGAGGCTGTTTGGGGCCGATTTGCGCAGCCGGGACGCTCTTCGATGCGAATCGTGACCGCGCCAATCACGCGGCGTCGCGTATTCCAGCGCGTGGAACCCGACACGACCATGAAAAATTGCGGCCGGCCACTGCCTGAAATGGGCGACTCCGACGCCCGGCCTTATTGCACGTCGAGCGGCGCGGTGCCGGTGGCCTGGCCGGTGGCATCGGTGGTGATCTTGTCGACGCGCGCTTCGGCCTGGCGCAGCAGCTCCTCGCAGCGGCGCTTCAGCGCCTCGCCGCGCTCGTAGATCGTCACGGATTCCTCGAGTGGCACCTTGCCGTCCTCGAGCCGCTTCACGATCGTCTCGAGTTCCTCGATGGCGCGTTCGAAGCTGAGCCTGGAGACGTCGATTTGGGTATTTTCGGCCATATAAGTTTCCGATTGCCCGATTCGCTTCTCTTGCAGAGAAAGCAGGGTTTTGCGGGCGTAATGTGGCGGTGTCGTCAGGCGCCCATCAGGGCGCCGACATGCGCCGTAACTGATTCTTTCAATCCTTGCAGATCATAGCCGCCCTCGAGCACCGAAACAATTCGGCCCGCTGCGGTCTTGTCGGCGAGATCCATCAGCTTGCGCGTCACCCAGGTGTAGTCCTCCGCGCGCAAATTCAGCGAGGCCAGCGGATCGCGGTAATGCGCGTCGAAGCCCGCGGAGATGACCAGCAGCTCGGGGCTGAATTTCGTCAGTTGCGGCAGGATCAAATTCTCGAACGCGATGCGGAATTCGGGGCCGCCGTCTTCGGAGGCGAGCGGCGCATTGACGATGGTGTCGTGGTCGCCGCGCTCGCCCCGCGCACCGGTGCCGGGGAACAGCGGCATCTGATGCGTCGAGCAATACATCACGGTCGGGTCCGACCAGAAGATGTCCTGGGTGCCGTTGCCGTGATGCACGTCGAAATCGACGATCCCGACGCGCTCGATGCCGTATTTGCGTTGCGCGTGCCGCGCCGCGATCGCGACATTGTCGAAGAAGCAGAAGCCCATCGGCTTGCCGATCTCGGCGTGATGTCCGGGCGGGCGCACCGCGACGAAGGCGTTGCGGTGCTCGCCCGCCATCACCGCTTCGGTCGCCGCGACGGCGCCGCCGACGCCGCGCATCACCGCTTCCCAGGTGCCCGGCGACATCGAGGTGTCGCCGTCGATATAGACCTGGCCGCTGGTCGGCGCGATGTGGCGCAGCTCGGTAACGTAATGCTCGTTGTGGCAGAGCGTGACGAGGTCGAGATCGCCCTCCGGCGCCTGGTCGCGCACCAGGTACTGGAAGCGCTCCTGCGACAGCGCTTCCTCCACCGCGCGCAGGCGGTCCGGCCGCTCGGGATGTCCCGGCGGCGTGACGTGGTCGAGGCAGGCCTTGTGGGAGAGGAGAAGCGTGCTCATCAGGTCGGGCTCATGGGATGCGGGC
>NZ_JBFULT010000136.1:0-14535 GCF_054049755.1 Bradyrhizobium sp. P5_C11_2 | reverse complement strand
CCATAGTGCCCGATGATGGCGCCACCGATCGGGCGCGCGACGAAGCCGACCGCATAGGTCGAGAACGCCGCCAGCGTGCCGACGAAGGGATCGAAGCTCGGAAAGAACAGCTTGTTGAACACGAGCGCGGCGGCCGTGCCGTAGATCAGAAAATCGTACCACTCGATCGCGGTGCCGAGCGCGGCTGCCCACACCACATGCGCCGTCGCCGATCTCTCCGTCGCGCCGGAGACCCCCGTTGCTGCCGTCATGCCCTGCCCCACGATTCCAGGATGGCATCATGGCCAATCGCGGCGACGGTTGCAACCTGTCCGGGTAATGGCTTTCGCCAGGATGACGACGAGCGATTTGCGCGCAACTGCTTCAACGCGGTCATTGCGAGGAGCCCTTGCGACGAAGCAATCGTATGGGTCCCGGCCTTCGCCGGGACGACACCGGGAACGTGGCACCAGCGCTCTGTTTGTCCGCAGTCGCGGCGGTCCGGAACCCATCCAAATCCCATATTCGCCATTGACAAATCTATTTGCTAATATCTAACTAGCCGCCAATCCATAACCACCGCGGCAAGCGGACCCAGAAGAGAGGAAACGACGATGAGAGGGCTTTTGGCCTGCGCCATGCTCGCGGCCATGACTTCAGCGGCGATGACGTCCGTGGCCACCGCGCAGGTCTCCGACGACGCGGTGCGGATCGGCGTGCTGACGGATCTGTCGAGCTGGGGGCGCGACAACAGCGGGCCGGGGTCGGTCGAAGCCGCGAAAATGGCGGTCGAGGAGTTCGGGCCGACCGTGCTCGGCAAGCCGATCGAGATCATCAGCGCCGACCACCAGATGAAGACCGACGTCGGCGTGCAGATCGTGCGTGGCTGGTTCGACAACGGCAAGGTCGACGCGGTCGTCGACATCCCGAACTCCGGCATCGCGATCGCGGTCCACAACATGGTGCGCGAGCGCAACAAGATCGCGCTGCTCTCCGGCCCCGGCGCAAGCTCGCTGACCGACGAACTGTGCAGCTCGAACACCGTACACTTCACCTACGACACCTACGCGCTGTCCAAGGTCACAGCCTCGGCCGTGATCAAGGAAGGCGGCAAGTCCTGGTACTTCATCACCGCGGACTATGCCTTTGGCCAGCAGCTCGAAAAGGACGCCACCCGTTTCATCAACGAGATGGGCGGCAAGGTTTTGGGCGGCGTGAAGCATCCGACCAACACGGCCGACTTCTCCTCCTTCGCGCTGCAGGCGCAGAGCTCGAAATCCGACGTGGTCGCGTTCGCGAACGCCGGCCAGGACACCGACAACGCGATCAAGCAGTCCGGCGAGTTCGGCCTGGTGCAGGGTGGCCAGAAGCTCGTCGGCCTGTTGATGTTCGACACTGACGTGCACGCGATCGGCCTGAAGGCGGCCCAGGGCACCTACATGACCACGGCGTCGTACTGGAACATGGACGAGGCGACCCGCGCCTGGTCGAAGAAATTCTACGAGCGCACCAAGGTGATGCCGACCATGATCCAGACCGGGGTCTACGGCTCGGTGCTGCACTATCTCAAGGCCATCAAGGCCGCCGGTACCGACGATCCCGCCAAGGCGATGGCCAAGATGCGCGAGCTGCCGATCGAGGATACATTCGTCCACGGCGGACGCTTGCGCGAGGACGGCCGTGTCATCCGCGACATGTATCTGGCCAAGGTGAAGGCACCCGGGCAGTCCAAGGAGCCCTGGGACTATCTCGACATCGTCAAGACCGTGAAGGGCGAGGACGCCTTCCGCCCGGTCTCCGAGTCCAAATGTCCGCTGCTGAAGAAGTGAGGTCGGCATGATCGGCAACGAGCACAACGCAAGCGAGACCTACGAGTGCGACGTGCTCGTGGCCGGATCCGGCGCCTCCGGCATGTCGGCGGCGATCACCGCGCGTTATCGCGGGCTGGACGTGCTGATCGTCGAGAAGGAGCCGCGCTTCGGCGGCACCACTGCCCGCTCCGGCGGCTGGCTGTGGATTCCCGGCACGTCGCTGGCGCGGGCCTACGGCATCGAGGAGACGCCGGAGCATGCGCGCACTTACTTGCGGCACGAGGCCGGCAACAATTTTGACGCCGCCCGCGTCGATGCTTTCCTCAGCGCCGGCCCCGAGGCGGTCGATTTCTTCACGAGCAAGACCGCGCTGCGCTTCGACATGCCGCTGGTGTTTCCGGACTATCACGCGGAGGCGCCCGGCGGCGCGCAGGGCGGCCGCTCCATGGTGACGCGGCCGTTCGACGGCCGCGAGCTCGGCGACCTCATCAAGACGCTCGGCATGCCGCTTCCGGAGCTCACCGTGTTCGGCATGATGCTCGGTTCGGGCAAGGAGATCATCCATTTCATGCGCGTGACGAAATCGCTGACCTCGGCGGTCTACGTCGCCAAGCGCCTGTCGCGCCATCTGATGGACGTGCTGCGCTACGGCCGCGGCATGACCTTGACCAATGGCAACGCGCTCGCCGGGAGGCTGGCGAAATCCGCGCTCGATCTCAAGATTCCAATGTGGCTGTCCGCGCCGGTGCGCGAGCTGACGGTCGAGAACGGCACGGTGACCGGCGCGATCGTCACCCGCGAGGGCCGCGAGGTACGTGTCCGCGCGCGGCAGGGCGTCGTGCTCGCTTGCGGCGGCTTCCCGCACGACATCGCACGGCGCCAGAAAATGTTTCCGCACGCGCCGACCGGCAACGAGCACTATTCGCCCGGCCCCACCGGCAATACCGGTGACGGCCTGCGCCTCGCGGAAAGTGCCGGTGGCCAGGTCGAGAACCGCTTGCCGAATGCGGCAGCCTGGGTGCCGGTGTCACTGACGACGCGCAAGGACGGTTCGCGCGGCGTGATGCCGCATTTCATCGACCGCGCCAAGCCGGGCGTGATCGCGGTGATGCGCGACGGCAAGCGTTTTGCCAACGAGGGCAATTCCTACCACGACTTCGTCCAGGCCATGGTGAAGGCGGCAAAACCCGGCGAGGAGATCGCGGCCTTCCTCGTCTGCGATCACAAGACGCTGCGGAAATACGGCCTCGGCTGCGTGCCACCCTTCCCGATGCCGCTCGGACATCACCTGAACACCGGCTATCTCATGCGCGGCGACACCCTGGAGGCGCTCGCGGCGCAAGCCGGCATCGACGCCACGGCCTTCGCCGAGACCGTCAAGAAGTTCAATGCGACCGCCCCGCTGGGACACGATGCCGCCTTCGGCAAGGGCTCGAAGGCCTATAACCGCTACCAGGGCGATGCCATGCACGGCCCGAACCCCTGCGTGGCGCCGCTCGAGAACGGCCCGTTCTACGCCATCAAGATGGTGATCGGCGACCTCGGCACCTATGCCGGCATCGTCACTGACGAGAATGCGCGGGCGCTCGACGGCGAGGGCCGCGTCATCCCCGGCCTCTATGCCGCCGGCAACGACATGGCGAGCATCATGGGCGGAAACTATCCCGGCGCCGGCATCACGCTTGGGCCGGCGCTGACCTTCGGCTACATTGCCGGCCGTCATCTTGCCGACAGCGCCGCCAAGCGCAACGCGGCGTAAGCATACGCCAGGAGGCGCATGAAGAGAGAAAGCCGCGGTATCCAGTCGATCGAGGTCGGCGGCGAATTGCTCCGCGCGCTCGCGAGGTGCGGCGAGCCGATGATGCTGCGCGATCTCGCGCGCGAGGCCGGCATGGCGCCGGCCAAGGCGCATCCCTATCTCGCCAGCTTCTCGCGCATCGGGCTGATCGAGCAGGACGAGACCACCGGCCGCTACGAGATCGGCGCGTTGGCGCTCGAGCTCGGCCTGATCAGCCTGCGCCGGCTCTCAGGCGTGCGCATCGCCGGACCGAAGATCGCGACGCTCGCCGCCCAGATCGGTCATGCCGTCTCGCTGGCGGTCTGGGGCACCCATGGCCCAACTGTCGTGCAGCTCGAGGAACCCGGCCAGCCGGTTCACATCGTGATGCGGGCCGGATCGGTGATGGCGCTGCTGGAGACCGCGACCGGCCGGGCGTTTGCGGCCTTCCTGCCGGCGAAGACGATCAACGCCGCGCTCGACAGCGGCCTCGATCGCTTCGGCGTCGGCTACAATCCGAAACGCTCGCCGAAAAGTCCGAAGACTGCCGAGATGCTCGCCGAGGTCCGCAAGCATGGCCTGGCGCGCGCGCTCGGCGATCCCCTCCCCGGTGTCAACGCGTTCTCCGCGCCCGTGTTCGATCACGCCGGCCATGTCGCCTTGGTCATCACCGCGATGGGGCCGGAAGGCACGTTCGATGCGCGCTGGGACAGCCCGATCGCCAATGCCCTGCGCGACTGCGCCGGCGGCATCTCGAAACGGCTGGGACACGGGATGACTGTTGCGGCGGAGTGAAGCTTCACAGCCCAACACAACAACCGCTGTCATGCCCCGCCACCGGGTCTCGCCTCCGGCGAGCCCGATGACAGGCTCCGGCGGGGCATCCAGTACGCCGCGGCGGATCGGTTCAATCGCAGGTGTCACGGCGTACTGGATCGCCCGGTCAAGCCGGGCGATGACAGCAAGGATAGGACGCGCCCCTATTTCTCCTTCACCGGCACCGTGTAGTTCAGGATCAGCCGCCCTCCATCCGGATAGATGGTCTGCCCCGTGATGTAGGACGCATCGTCGCTGGCCAGGAAGGCGACCACGGACGCAACTTCGCTCGGTTCGCCGCCGCGGCCGATCGGGGTGCGCGACAGCACGCCTCTGCGGGCATCTTCGGACGTGTAAATGGCGGAGGTCACCATGTCGGTCAAAATCGTGCCCGGCCCGACCGCGACGACGCGGATGTTGTGCGGGGCCAGCGCGACGGCGGCCACCGAGGTGAGCTGCTTCATGCCGCCCTTGGAGATGGCATAGGTCGCAAGCGTCGGGATCGCCAGCAACGCATTCACCGACGACATGTTGATGATGACCCCGCCGCCGCCCTGCGCGATCATCTGCTTCGCAGCGGCCTGGACGCCGAAGAACGCGCCCTTCAGGTTGATGGCGATGACGTCGTCAAAGTCCTGCTCCGAGATCTCCAGGATGTCCTGGTTGCGGGCGACGCCGGCATTGTTGACCATGATGTCGAGCCGGCCGAACTCCTTCGCGGCGGTCGCAACGAGCTGGTCGACGTCGGTGCGCTTGGCGACATTGCCGACCACGGTACGCAAGGCGTCCGGCCGCCCCAGCTCGGCGGCCGTCGCGGCGAGGCCCTCGGCATCGACGTCCGAGATGACAACCTTGACGCCGTCATCCAAAAATCTCTTCGCACAGGCCTTGCCGATGCCGCGCGCCGCGCCGGTGATGGCGGCGACCTTGCCGGATAGTTTCATGGGTCTCACTCCAGAATAGCTGCTTGCGGCGAACCTATTCCGGGCAAGGGCCTCAGCTCAAGCCGCCGCAAATCCGAGATGAGCACGGAACCGGTTCTTGATAAAGACGGCATCGCGCGAGGGCAGCGAGCGCGGCGGATTTTCCGCGGCCACCTTGATGACGAAGAGTCGCGGACCCTGGCCCGGCTCGGCGATCCCTGCGGCGAGGCGTTCCACCTCCTCGGGCGTCCGCGCGGTTCCGGTTGCGGCAAAACCGCAGGCCGCGGCAATCGCCGTGAGATCGACGCCGCGCCCGGTGTGGCTCGCCTGCATCCCGGTCTCGCCGAAATGCTGGTTGTCGATCACGACGATGTCGAGATTGCGCGGACGGGCGACGCCGATGGTGGCGATGCCGCCGAGCCCCATGAGCTGTTCGCCATCTCCAGTCAGGGCGAGCACGCGCTTGCCGGGCTGGGCTTGCGCCAGCCCGAGCCCGATCAGCGCGGCGCCGCCCATCGCGCCCCAGAGATAGAAATTGCCGTCATGGTCGCCGACCGAATGCAGGTCATAGGTGGGCGAGCCGAGGCCGGAGACGACCAGCGTATCCTTGCGGTTCTTGAGAAGAGCCGCGACGGCGACCCGGCGATCGAGTTGAGCAGGACCAGACATCGACATCACCACTTCTTCTTGCCGACCAGGCGCTGTCCGATCAGCACCGCGACCTGTTGATCGGATTCGTAGGCGAGCGCAGCTGCGGATTCGACGGTCTCGACCAGATCTTCCGGCGTCTCCGCGCGCATCACCTTCAGCCCGATCGCCTCCAGCGAGGGCTGCGTCGCCCGGCTCATCGGCACCTGCCAGGGATTGAACTCGGCCCACTCGCCGCGCATCGTCACCAGCATCAGCAGCGGAAAGCGGCCTATCGCCGAGAGCGACAGCATGTTGATGCAATTGCCGACGCCGCTCGACTGCATCAGCAGCACGCTGCGCTGGCCGCCGAGCCAGGCGCCCGCGGCAATGGCGATGCCCTCCTCTTCCGTGGTCAGCACATTGGTGGTGACATCACGGTCGGCCGAGAACATGCGGATGAGCTGGCTGTGGCCGGCATCCGGCACGTAGGACATCTGCCTGACGTCGGCGGCTTTCAGGATGCGATAGAGCGCGGACGGCCAGTCGTCACTGCTGCGCGCTTCGGGATGGGGTTGAGGGCTGTGCACCGCGTGTCTCCGTGACATTCGGGAGGCACGCTAGCYATGTTCCTGCGCGAAAGCTCTGACCGTCTGGCACGACCAGATATCGAGGGATTGTATAGCTGCTGTTGGCGGCAGCGGCAGTGCCTCTGCTCCCTCGCCCCGCTTACGGGGAGAGGGTGGGGTGAGGGGCTCTCTCCATACGAGGAGTCTACCGATAGACCTGTACCCCCTCACCCGGATTGCATCTTCGATGCAATCCGACCTCCCCCCGCAAGCGGGGCGAGGTGAAGAAGAACCTCAATTCGCCGCGGACCTCGTCGCCGGCATATAAATCTGCGCGTAGCCTTCCTTGATCGCGGACGTGATGCGATCTAGCCGCCGGTCGATGTGCTTTTCCAGCACGGAGACGCACCTGTCCTCGTCGCGCACCTTCAGCCCCTCGACCACGGCGCGGTGCTCGGCCTGGGTGTTGGAGCGGTTGATGCTGTCCATGTCGATCCAGCGCACGAAGCGGATGCGGGCGTTGACGTTGCGCAGCACGCGCAGCATCTCGGCGTTGTTCGACATTGCCATCAGCCGCTCGTGAAAGGTCTCGTCGAGCTCGACCAGTTCCACCGACGTGCGCTCGCCGGGATCTGGACCGGTGGCTTCGAGGAACTTCAGCAGCGCGTCGATGTCTTCATCCTTGGCGCGCTTGATGGCGAGGCGAACCGAAGCGACCTCGATCGACTTGCGCAATTCGTAGAGATCGAAGATCTCGTGCGCGTCGAGCTCGCGGCAGAAGAAGCCCTTGCCCGGCGTGAAGCGCAGGAAGCCTTCGGTGTTGAGACGGTTGAGCGCCTCGCGCAGCGGCGTGCGGCTGACGCCGAGTCGTTTGGCCAGCTCGCCTTCATTGAGCCGCTCGCCCGGCTTGAACTCATAGCTCACGGCCATGGCCTTGAGCTGTTCATAGACGCGATCGACGATGCTATCGGAAGCCAGTTCCACGTTGCTCTTCATAAGCTGCATTCATGCCCGAACACAATTCAATATACCGGGGCTGAACGGACGATGGCAATGCAAACGACAGCTTAGGCGCGTTTGTTCAGAGCTTTGCGACGATCGGAATCAGGCAAAGACGCGCGGGCGCAGTCCCGCATGAAACCAGGTGATCATGGAATAGATGTCATAGACAGGCAATCCGACCTCGGCCTGAAGTGCCGCCGCATAAGGCGGCATATTGGTGCATTCGAGCACGATGGCGCCGACATCCGGATTTTTGGCGACGAGCTCCTTGCCGGCCTCGACCACGTCACGCTCGGCCTGCGCGATGTCCATATCGTCCTTCTCGGCCTTGATCAGAACGCGAAAGAACTCCTTGCCGTTCTCGGTGCCGACCAGCGGCGTGTCGAGCGGCACGCCGGCGCCTTCGAGATGGGCCGGCGTCAGCGTCGAGCCCGACACCGTGACGAGGCCGACGCGTTTGCCGGGCGGCAGGGTCGCCTGCACCCATGGCACCTGCATCAGCGACGAAGTCGCCACCGGCACGCCGACAGCGGCTGCAATCTCCTTCTGGAACAGCGAGAGGAAGCCGCAATTGGTGGTGATCGCCTCGGCCCCCAGCCGCACCAGGTCCTTCGCCGCATCGATGAAGTCGGGCAACAGGCCTGCCGCGCCCTTCAGCACGACCTTCTCCGGCGAGGCCCCGCTCACCACGCGATAGAGCACGGGGAACGGCCAGGTCGTGCCGTTGCCCATGTCGCCGGGAATGCGCGGGAAGCGCGCTTCCAGCATCAGGATACCGAGCGGCGCGCCGTAGATGGCCTTGCCGCCACGGGCGATGCGGGAGGATGAGTTGGCTGGAGAGGTCATGGTGCGGTCTCAGAGGAAACGATCGGGCGCGAACGGCGCCAGCGGAATTTCCGGCGCCTTGCCGCTCAGGAGCTGGGCGACGAGACGGCCGGTACGGGCGGAGCCGACCAGGCCGACATGACCGTGGCCGAAGGCATAGACGATGTCGCGCGAAGCCCGCGCGTAACCGATGCAGGGCCGCCCGTCCGGCATGCTCGGCCGATGGCCGAACCAGGTTTTGATGCGCGAGGCCGGAATATCTTTCGGCAGCTTCGGGAACATGCTGAAGAGATGATCGCGCAAAATCTCGGCGCGCTTCCAGTTCGGCGCGGCCTCGAGGCCGGCGATCTCGACGGTGCCTGCGGCGCGCAAGCCCTTGTCGGTCCAGTTCACCACCATCTTGGCGTCGGATGCCATGATCGAGCTGCGCGGGCCTGATTCCGGATTCTCGATCATGACGTGATAGCCGCGCTCTGTCTCGAGCGGCAGGGGATCGCCGACCGATGCGGTGAGCTGCCTGGACCGCGCCCCCGCGGCGACCACTGYGGCATCGCAAGCGATCTCGCCGGTCTCGGTGAGGACCGCCACGAGCTTGTTGCCGTTGAGCTTGAGCCCTGTCGCCCTGGCGCGCACGTGCTTGGCGCCACCTGCGAAAGCATGTTGCGCAAGAGCTGCGACATAAGCCCCGGGATCGCGGCAGCGCCCGGCTTCCTCCACCACCACGCCAAAGCTGTAGCGTGGATGCAGGTCCGGCTCGCGCTGACGCATCTCGTCGGCATTGAGCTCCAGCCACGCGACCCCGACCTTCTTGCGCAGGCGCCAGCCGAGATCGTTGTCGAAATTGCCGCGCGACGGAAAGGCATGCATCAGGCCGTTGCGCTCGATCAGCTCCGGGACGCCGGCCTCCTCCGCGAGCTTCCTGTGCAGCAGCGGCGCGTCCTTCAGCAGGTCGCGCAACGCGAACGCCGTCTTTTCGACCCGCGCCTCGGTCCAGCCCGAGAGCAGGTACTTGATCAGCCAGGGCAAGGCCTTCGGCAGATACGACCAGCGGATCGCGAGCGGGCCGAGYGGGTCCATCAGATAGAACGGCACCTTCTTCCAGATGCCAGGTTCCGCCGGCGGGATCACCGAATGCGACGACAGCCAGCCGGCATTGCCATAGCTCGCCGCCTGTTCGCCGCCGGGCTCGCCCGGATCGATCAGCGTGACGCGATGACCCTCGCGCAACGCCTCGATGGCGCTGATCACGCCGACCGCACCGGCTCCGATGATCGCGACGTGGCGGCCGGTCGCCATCGCTTACGCCTTCACCGCGGGCGCAAAATCCTTGCCGACCGAGATCGCGCGCGGATCGATGATGCAGTGGAGGATCGACGGCTTGCCCGAGGCCAGCGCGCGCTCGAATGCCGGCGCAAACTCCTCGGTGCGCTCGACCCGCTCGCCATGCCCGCCGAAGGCTTTTGCGTACATCGCAAAATCCGGGTTCTTGAGCTGGGTGCCGACGACGCGGCCGGGATAGTCGCGCTCCTGGTGCATGCGGATGGTACCGTATTGCGAATTGTCGACGACGATGACGACCAGCGGCGCGTCGTACTGCACGGCGGTCGCGAATTCCTGGCCGTTCATCAGGAAACAGCCGTCGCCGGCGAAGGCGACGACGGTACGATCCGGATATTGCCGTTTTGCCAACACCGCCGCCGGCACGCCATAGCCCATCGAGCCCGAGGTCGGCGCGAGCTGGGCGGCAAAGCTGTGGAAGCGGTGATGGCGATGGATCCAGCCGGCATAATTGCCGGCGCCGTTGCAGACGATCGCGTCCTTGGGCAGGCGGTCGCGCAGCCAGGTCATGACCTGACCATACTGGAACGTGCCCGGCAGCTCGCGCGCCTTTTCGGTCCAGGCCAGATAATCGGCATGCGCCTTGGCGGCCTCGCCCTTCCAGGCAACCGCGCCGGCAGGTTTCAGCGTCTCGACGGCGGCGGCAAACGCGGCGGGCGTCGCCTGGATCGCGAGCTCCGGCTGATAGATGCGGCCAAGCTCTTCGGAGCCGGGATGCACGTGGATCAGCTTCTGCTGCGGCGTCGGAATATCGAGCAGCGTGTAGGACGACGACGGCATCTCCGACATCCGGCCGCCGATGAGCAGGATGACATCGGCGCCGTCGACGCGGGCTTTCAAGCCCGGGCTCGGCCCGATGCCGAGATCGCCGGCATAGTGCGAATGATCGGCGTCGATCAGCGAGGCGCGGCGGAACGAGGTCGCGACCGGCAGGTCGAACCGCTCGGCAAAGCGCGCGATGCTCTTGGTCGCCTCGTCGGTCCAGCGCGAGCCGCCGAGAATGACCAGCGGCGCCTTGGCGCTGGCGAGCATGGCGCCGACGCGCTCGATATCTGACGGCGCCGGCCAGCTCACCGCCGGCTCGATGCGCATCGCGTCGGCCACCGCCGCGGTCTCGGTCAGCATGTTCTCCGGCAAGGAAATCACCACGGGACCGGGACGGCCCTGCATGGCGACGCGGAAGGCGCGCGCCACCAGCTCCGGAATGCGATCGGGACGGTCGATCTCGACCGCCCATTTCGCCATGGTGCCGAACACCGCCTTGTAGTCGAGCTCCTGGAACGCCTCGCGCTCGCGCATGCCGATGTCGACCTGGCCCACGAACAGGATCATCGGCGTCGAATCCTGCATCGCGATGTGGACGCCATGGCTAGCATTGGTCGCGCCGGGGCCGCGGGTGACGAAGCAGACGCCGGGGCGCCCGGTGAGCTTACCATAGGCCTCCGCCATCATGGCGGCGCCGCCTTCGGCGCGGCAGATCATGACGTCGATCGGGCTGTCATGCAGCGCGTCGAGCGCTGCGAGATAGCTCTCGCCCGGCACGCAGGTGACGCGGTCGACACCTTGAGCGACCAGTTGATCGATCAGGATCTGGCCCCCGGTGCGGGTGTTACGAATGGTCATGACAGCTCCCTGCAGGCTTTGGCGACACTTTCGAGCGCCTCGCGATAATTTCGTTCGCAGGTGGCGTAGGACAGGCCGACAGGAGGTGCAAGATCGAAAGGCTTCCCGCTCCCTGCGCAGGCGTCATGCCCGCCCCTGCTGTTTGCACTACCGCCCATTCGCCATGATGCGGCGGCAATGATCGAGCGCGGCGCCGATGAGGTTGTCGCTCGCCTCCGGCGTGCGGAACGCCGAATGCGCCGACAGCGTCACGTTCGGCAGCCTGGTGAGCGGATGCCCGGCCGGCAGCGGCTCGACGGTGAAGACGTCGAGGCCCGCATGGGCAATGTGGCCCGAGCGCAGCGCATCACACATCGCGTCCTCGTCGACGACGGCGCCGCGCGCGGTGTTGATCAGGATGCTGCCCGGACGCATCATGGCGATGCGCTCGCGGGACAGGAAACCCTTGGTGTCGTCGTTGAGGAGCAAATGCAACGAGACGACGTGGCTCTTTGCGAGGAGCCTCTCCAGCGGGACGAATTCGACGCCGGCATGCGTCTTCGGCGATCTGTTCCAGGCGATCACCTTCATGCCGCAGCCAAGCGCCATGCGCGCGGCTTCCGCCGCGATGCCGCCGAAGCCGATCAGGCCGAGGGTCTTGCCGGTGAGCTGCACCGCGTCGCGGCGCAGCCAGTTGCCCTCGCGCATGCCGCGATCCATCTCGCCAAAGCTCTTGGCCGAAGCCCACATCAGGGCGATCGCGCATTCGGCCACCGCGGTGTCGCCATAGCCCTTGATGGTGTGAACCGCGATGCCGTGCTGGCTCAGCTCGTCCGGATTCATGTAGCTGCGCGCGCCGGTGCCGAGGAAGACGACGTGCTTCAGCTTGGTGCACTTGGCCGCAATCGCGGTCGGCACCGCGGTGTGATCGACGATCATGATCTCGACGCCGTCGAGCAGGCCGGGCAGGTCGTCGGGCTTGATCGACGGGTTGCGGTTGATGCCGACCGAAAGGTTGGTGCCGCGCAGCAGCTTTTCAGTCACGGTAGCAAGGGTGTCGTTGGCGTCGACAAAAAGGGCGCGCACGGCTTCTCTTTCATGCTCGGCAGAAGAAATACTGTCTTGCATTTTATCCTGAATACAAGAATAGTCCAGAAGCCGGGCTGAATCTCTTCAGGAGCAACTGCCCATGAATCGCAGGGACGCACTTACCACCGTCGCGCTCGCCGGCGCGGCAATGGCCGCGGCCGGTTCGGCCAAGGCCGACACCGCGCCGACCTCCACGCTCGACCGCATCAAGAAAAGCGGCGTGCTGCGAATCGCCGTCATCGCCGGCCAGGATCCCTATTTCCACAAGGATCTCGCCACCAATCAATGGTCGGGCGCCTGCATCGACATGGCGAACGACATCGCCGGCAAGCTCGGCGCCAAGGTCGAGACGCTGGAATCGACCTGGGGCAACCAGATCCTCGACCTTCAGGCCGAGAAGATCGATCTCGCCTTCGCCGTGAATCCGACGCCCGAGCGCGCGCTGGTCATCGACTTCTCCTCGCCCATCCTGGTGCACTCCTTCACCGTCATCACCAAGAAGGGTTTTGCCAAGCCGCAAACCTGGGCGGAGATCAACAAGCCCGAGGTCAAGATCGCCGTCGACATCGGCTCGACCCATGAGACGATCGCGCGCCGTTATTGCCCCAAGGCGACGATCCTCGGCTTCAAGGAGCGCAACGAGGCGATCCTCGCGGTATCCACCGGGCGCGCGGACTGCAACATATCGCTGGCGGTGCTTTCCGTGGCGACCCTGAAGAAGAACCCGACGCTCGGCGAGCTTGCGGTACCGCGACCACTGCTCACGCTGCCGACCAATCTGGGCATCCGTGCCGAAGGCGACCGGCGCTACAAGGACTTCCTCAGCGCCTGGGCCGACTACAACCGCGCGCTTGGCCAGACCCGCGAATGGATGCTCAAGGCCTTTGAGACCATCGGCCTCAGCGCGGACGACATTCCCGGCGAAATCCAGTTCTGACGGCTTTGTCGTTCGGGTTGCCGCGCCCCCGGTTTCCATGGAAACTGGCGGGAGAAACAGCGATGCCCGAGCGCATGCCGCCCCCATCGAAGCGCACCAACGACCCCGAGCGCACCAAGCGCGACATCCTCGAAGTGGCGATGGCCGAATTCGCCTCGGAAGGCTATTCCGGCGCGCGCGTCGATGCGATCGCGGCGCGGATGCGCACATCGAAGCGGATGATCTATTACTATTTCGGCGGCAAGGAGCAGCTCTACCTCGCGGTGCTGGAGGAGGCCTATCGCAGCATCCGCGCGCTGGAGGACCAGCTCGACATCGCAAGCTGCGACGCGCGCGAGGGACTGCGCCGGCTGATCCAGGCGACCTTCGACCATGACGAGCGCAACCCGAACTTCATCCGCCTCGTCTCGATCGAGAACATCCACCACGGCAAGCACCTGAAGCAGAATTTGCCACTGCGCCAGCTCAACGCCAGCGTGATCGCGACGCTCGACGGCATCCTCGAGCGCGGCCGCGACGAAGGCGTCTTCCGCGACGACGTCGACGCCATCGACCTGCACCTGGCCATCAGCTCCTACTGCTTCTTCCGCGTCGCCAACCGCCACACTTTTGGCGCGCTGTTCGACCGCGATCTGAGCGAGCCGAAGGTGCTGGCGAAGAGCCGGACGCAGATCGTGGAGATGATCTTGGCGTGGCTGGGGGCGAAGGGGTGAGGGACGGTGCCATAACCGGGGACCCGTAGCCTGCATGAGCGAAACGACATGCGGGGCCGGTTGTCCCGGATATCGCTTCGCTCATCCGGGCTACGCCGCTGCGCGCCGCAGACGAAAGCCGGCCGCCATATATTCGGTGTCGTCCTGGCGAAAGCCAGGACCCATTTCCACCGAGCGTAATTTGGCGAAGACTCGGGGTTACCAGCTCGCGCTACGACATCTCCCTGGGGTAATGGGTCCTGGCTTTCGCCAGGAAGACGTGAAGAGACACCGCGCAGACGAAGCTCACCCGCCCTTCTTCCCCCGCGCGCTCGCCAGCAGCACCAGCATGAAGGAAGCCGCCGTCATCAGCGTCGAGATCGCGGCGATGGTCGGGTCGATCTCGTCGCGGAGCGCGGTGAACATGCGCTTGGTCAGCGGCTGATACTGGCCGCCGGAGATGAACAGCGCCACGATGGTCTCGTCCATCGCCGAGATGAAGGCGAAGATGCCGCCGGCGACCACGCTGGACTTGACCTGCGGCAGCG
>NZ_JBFULT010000135.1:0-14206 GCF_054049755.1 Bradyrhizobium sp. P5_C11_2 | reverse complement strand
CGCAATGACGGAGCAAGTGGCATCGCCGCCATCCTTCAACTCGCACCCTTATCGCAGACACACCTTCGCATCCTCGCGGCTGATCCCGCCCGAGCTTTGCTTCGATCTCTCCACCCTCTTCAAGCAGAGGGCGCAGGGAAGGCCGGATGCCGGCTGGCACCCACGGTCCGCTGTGCGAAAGCACACGCAGAAAAACTGCACAGCGGCATACAGGTGAAGCCGTACACACGGCCTTCCCTGCGCGGTGGTTGGACGGCTTATGCCGTGCTCTCCCGGGAGCCGAGTTCCTTCTGGCCTCCCTCGCCCCGCGAATTGACGATGCCGTCTGCCCGGTTGGGCTCGCGCACATCTCCGCGAAAGGCTTGACCGTAGCAACGACGGCCAGGACCACACGGTTTTGCCGTACGCGCTCAGCGCCGTCCGTCTACACGTGGCCGCGGACTCACAGGGACTACCCGCCCTGCCCGCTACCTCTCGTGCCGACGCTGCCGCGTCCACCGCAACCCGGCCCGCGTTTCGAACGACTCGCGAACCGCCCCTCTTCGTGGGCCGGGCTGTTTCGATGTATGCCGCAATTCCGAATTTCGATAAAGTGGAATATTTTCGCGCGAAGGGGTTGACGAGCGGCGGGATGTTTTGCCCGACGGGCCACGTAGCCGGGATGGAGCGCGGCGCAATCCGGGGAAGTCGTGCAAACCGAGCGTAACGAAACCCACCTCGCCCGCGCGACGTTGGACCAGTTCAGTTCGACGCTTCCCGTTCGAGCGAAGATCAGTACTTCGCGACCAGCGGGCCACCCCAGCGGTAGTTCACGCGAACCAGGCCGATGTCGACGTCCTGGCCAATACGTGCGGTTCCCGCAAAAGCGCCCGCCGCAAGACCAAAGGTCCCGGTGAAGTGGAAGTTCACGTCGCGATGATCCATGAACAGGTGATCGTATTCAACACCGACCGACCAGTTCGGAGCGAAGCCAAATTCGAGACCGGCCCCGACCGCGCCACCCCAGCGGGTTTCACTCGCATTGTTGATCGTCAGCCCGGTCGGAATATCGAAAGCACGGTATTTGTCGCTGACAACTGCGGCGCCACCCTTCACATAGAGCAGCACGTTATTCCAGGCATAGCCGACTTGGCCCGTGAACAGGCCGAACGCATCAATCTTTGATTCATCCTGGACGCCCGCGAAGACGGAGTTGGCGTTGGCCCCCCTGAAATCGGCCCAGTTGCCCTGTGCCTCCACGCCGAACACCCAACCCGCTGTCTGCCAGCGGTAGCCGATCTGACCGCCGGCCGTGCCCCCTGTCGCATCGTGGCACCCCATGGAAACGGCCGGAGCGACAACCGCGCCACCGATATTGACCAGGTCCCAGCACTTGCGGGCAGAGCCGCCGCCACCATTGATGCCGATGTAGAAGCCGCTCCAGTCGTAGAACGGAACCGTTGGAGGAGGCGCTTTGGTGTACGGCCGCGCCGCCAGGTCAGCGGCCGAGGCAGGAGCGACGAGCGCGAGGAGGGCAACCGTGCCCAGCAAGATCTTCTTCATTGTGTCGACCCCGAATCGAAATCTACTGCGGAGCCCCCACATGCAACCTATCATTGCTTTCTGAAATTCATGTCACCTGAGCGCAACACTGGAGACCAAAGGGCCTATCAACCTGACGCTGGTTCCGGGGAACGGCGTGCGGGCGGATGCGATCATCCCGGATTGCGCTTCGCTCCATCCGGGCTACGAAGTATCGGATTCAAATGCAGACAAGCTTTCAGGTCGTGGCAGCACAGACGGCGCATCGCCCGCCAAGCCGAAGACTTCGATGCCTCTCAGCAAGCCGCCGCTCGAAAAGATGAAAATACCGCTGGGGTGGCCGCCTCGATTGATCAGGAAGTCACCGAGAATACGGACACCGGGCGGTGGCTCAGCATGTCCCCTGATCTGGAAATTGATGCTGGCGCACCCGCACAGACATTTCCAGGGTGTTACTTCAGCCAACTCGAGCTGATCGAGATACTGCCTTGCCTCTTCCGTGCCGTGCTCCAGCATCCAGCGGGCAAGATCACGCTCGGCATCCGTGAGTGGACGATTTTGCTCTGCGCTCAAGTGGCTACGACGCCTTCAGCTCGTAGGGTGGGTTAGCGTCAGCGTAACCCACCTCTTTTGTCTCCGCATCGAAAGAAGTGGTGGGTTACGCTTCGCTAACCCACCCTACGCAGATCACGCCACCGCTGCGTCCGGAATGCGCGCGGCTTCCATCGGCACCTTGCCGCGGATCAAATCGGAAGCGCGGTCGGCGATCATCATCGTCGAGGCGTTGAGGTTCGCCGAGATCATGCGCGGCATCACCGAGGCGTCGATCACGCGCAGGCCCTGGAGGCCGTGGACGCGGAGCTGGTCGTCGACCACCGCCCAGGTGGAATCCGCCGGGCCCATGCGGCAGGTGCAGCCGGGGTGGAAGGTGGTGGTGCCGCGTTCGGTGGCGGCGGCGAGGAATTCGTCGTCGGTGTTGATGTTGGGGCCGGGGAAATCCTCGTAGGCGTAATAGGGCGACAGCGGCGCGCTCTTCAGCAGGCGTCGCGCGAGCTTCATGCCGCCAACGATGACGCGGCGGTCGAGCTCGGCGTCGAGATAGTTGGTCTGGATGATCGGCGGCGCAAACGGATCGGCCGAGCGGATGCGGACATAGCCGCGGCTTTCCGGGCGCTGCTGCCAGGACGCCACCGTCATGCCGGGCTCGTCCTCGAGCTGGCCCTGCACGCCTTCCTTGTAGCTGGCCGGCGTGAAGGTGAGCTGCAGGTCGGAGCTGTCGGCGCTCTCGCCGGAATGCCAGAAGCAATAGACCATGGTCGGCGACAGCGACAGCAGGCCGCGGCGCGTGGTGGCCCATTTCAGCGCCTCGATCCACAGCGAGAAGCCGCGGCGGAGCTCGTTGATGGTCTTGATGTCCTTGACGCGCGCCACCGTGCGCGGCGCGTAGTGGTCCTGGAGGCCCTCGCCGACCGGCAATGCGTGACGCACGGCGATGCCGTTGGCCTGCAACAGATCCGGCGAGCCGATGCCGGAGAGCTGGAGCAGCTGCGGTGAATTATAGGTGCCGCCGGAGAGGATCACCTCCTTGTTGGCGCGAACCTCCACCGGCGTGCCGCCGCGGCCGCCCTTCATGTAGCGCACGCCGACGGCGCGCTTGCCTTCGAAGATGATCTCGGTCGCGTGCGCATGCGTATGCACATGCACGTTGGGCCGCTTCATCGCGGGCTTGAGGAACGCGGTCGAGCCGGAGACGCGCAGGCCCTTGTCGATGGTGCGCTGGCAGTAGGAGACGCCTTCCTGGGTCTTGCCGTTGTAGTCGGGATTGCGCGGGATGCCGAGCGAAACCGCGCCTTCCATGAAGGCTTCGCAGAGCGGATCGCGCCACTCCATCGTGGTGACGATGAGATTGCCGTCGCGGCCGCGATAGGTGTCCTCGCCCTCGCCGACCCGCTTCTCCAGCCGCTTGAAGTAAGGCAGCACGTCGGCATAGCCCCAGCCGCGATTGCCCATCTGCGCCCAGGTGTCGAAATCCATGCGCTGGCCGCGGTTGTAGATGTGCCCGTTGATCGAAGACGAGCCGCCGAGCGTCTTGCCGCGCGGCGCGTAGATGCTGCGCCCGCCAGTGTAAGGCCCCGGCTCCTGCTGGTAGGCCCAGTTGATGCTCTTCATGTGGAAGGTCTTGATGAAACCCGCCGGCAGATGGATGTAGGGATGCCAGTCGCTGGGGCCCGCCTCGAGCACGCAGACGCTGACGTTCGGATCTTCGCTCAGCCGGCTGGTGAGCACGCAACCGGCCGAACCCGCGCCGACAATCACATAATCAAATCTGTCCATCTTGCCTCGGCGCCTATCAGCGCGGCTTGTCGTTGAGTTGATATTCGAGATGCGTCCGCACCGTCGGCCATTCGGCGGCGGTGATGCTGTAGACCACGGTGTCGCGCAGCGTGCCGTTCGGCGCGACCTGGTGGCTACGCAGGATGCCGTCCTGCTTGGCGCCGAGGCGCTCGATGGCGCGGCGGCTCTGGTGGTTGAAGAAGTGGGTGCGGAACTCGACCGCAATGCAGTTCAGCGTCTCGAAGGCGTGGGTGAGCAGCAAGAGCTTGCATTGCGTGTTGAGCGGCCCGCGCTGCGCGCTCTTGCCATACCAGGTCGAGCCGATCTCGACGCGGCGGTTGGCGGCATCGATGTTCATGTAGGTGGTCTGGCCGACGATCTTGCCGCCGGCGTCGAACACGGTGAAGGGGAGCATGGAGCCTGCGGCCTGGAGGCCCAAGCGGCGGTCGATCTCCTTGGCCACGTTCTCCGGCGTCGGGATCGCGGTGTACCAGATCGTGTAGAGCTCGCCGTCCTTCACGGCCTCCACCAGCCCCTCGCGGTGCTGATGCGACAGCGGCTCGAGACGGGCGTGCTGTCCGCGCAGGGTGATGGGGTCGGGCCAGGGCATTGTATCGTTCCTCATGAATGTCATTCCGGGGCGGTCCGCAGGACCGAACTATGGTGCGCAATTGCGCACCTGAGAATCTCGAGATCCCGGGTTCGGCTCTCCGAGCCGCCCCGGGATGACGATGGCGTACTACGCCATCGTCACTTGTTCAAAAAGTTCAACGGCAATCCGCCGCGCGGCCAGTCCATGGCGATCAGTTCGCCCTTGCCGGACAGCGTGATGTAGGCGGTCTTGAGCTCAGGGCCGCCGAAGGCGATGTTGGTGGTGACGCGGTCGCCGGTCGGGACCTGCTCGACCAGCGTGCCGTCCGGCGCGATCACCGAGATGCAGCCGGAGACCAGGGTCGCGACGCAGACATTGCCGTTCGCCTCCACCGCGAGCGAGTCGAACATCTGGTAGCCGCCGAGGCCGCAGATCGGTTTGCCCCGCTCGCCGCGATAGATCACGTCGGCCGGCTTGAGCGTGCCGGGCGCGGAGAGCCCGTAGGCCCAGAGCCGTCCCGTCGGCGTCTCCGCGATGTAGACGGTGTTCTCGTCCGGCGAGAGCCCGATGCCGTTCGCGGGCAGTATGCCGTGCACGACCTCCACGATCTCGGTCATGCCGGGCTTGAGGTAGTACATGCCGCCGACGTCCATCTCGCGTGCGCGGCGTTTTCCCAGATCGGAGAACCAGAGGCCACCGTGCTTGTCGAAGACGAGATCGTTCGGTCCGCGCAAATCGTGCTCGCCGCATTTGGTCACGACGGTCTCGACCTTGCCCGATTGCAGATCGACGCGCTGGATCGAGCCGCCGAGATAGTCGTTCGGCTGCGGGCCGGGCATGATCATCTTGCCGGCCGGAATCCAGGAGAAGCCGCCATTGTTGCAGATGTAGATCTTGCCGTCGGGGCCGAGGGCTGCGCCATTCGGGCCGCCCGGCACCTTGGCCACGATCTCCTTGCGCCCGTCGGGATAGACCCGGGTCAGGCGTGCCCCTCGGATTTCCACCAGCACCACCGAGCCGTCCGGCATCACGACCGGCCCTTCGGGAAATTCGAGGTCGGTGGCGAGAACGCGGACGTTGGACATGTCTGGACCTCCCGGCGCTTGTTATGGCTTGCGCGGGATGTCCGGCACGGGCCTCGCACGCAAGATTTGCATGCGGTTATGGCAAAGTCGCCGAGGCTTGCCAAGCAAGCGGGACGGTATGCCAGCGTTGCGTGTTACTCGCGCACTGGTATCCAAATTTCGAAACCGCCATTGCCGGTGGCGGGATCGAATTTTTCGTCATAGCGCTCGAAGCTCGGCGCATCCGCGGCCTTCTGGCCGGAGGCCGGCAGCCACTGATTCCAGATCGTGTTGACGGTGCGGCGGATCGAGGCGACGTGGTCGGTGTGGGTGAACACCGCATAGCGCTGCTCGGGGATGCGGATGCGGCCGAAGCGGCGCGGCAGGTCGGAGAAATCGGCGACCTCGACGCCGGCGATATAGTCGAAATTGCCGGAATCATCGCCGTTGCAACAGACGCCATAGGCAACGCCACCGATGCGCGCAGGGATGTCGGCAACCTCCTGATGGAAGCGGTGCCACAGGCCCGGAATGGCGGCGCCGTTGTCGCAGGAGATGCGCTCGCTCGGGCCGGCGACGAGGAAGGCCTTCGCGGTCTCGAACCGCGGGGCCGCGAGATGGTCGAGCATGGTGGAGTCCATGAGGATCGGCTCCTGAAGCTTGAGGTCATTGACGCACGCCGCCGCCCTCACCGCTTCGGGCGTGGTGCCGAACTGGTCGCGGAACGCGCGGGTGAATGCTTCGTGGGAGCCGTAATCCGCCTCCAGCGCCAGCGACAGAATGTCCGGCGCGCCGTTCGCGAGGCTGCGCGCCGCTTCCGTCAGCCGCCGCGCGCGCACGTAGCGCATCACCGGAAGTCCGGTGGCTGCGGCAAACGCGCGCACGACGTGGAACCGCGACACGCCGGATATCGCAGCGATCTCGTCGAGCGTCATCGGCTCGGCCAGATGGCTCTCGATATACCAGAGCGCGCGCTGGGCTGGGTTCATGACGTCAAAGGCCCTCGTTCGAAGCCTGGCGATGATGCGCCGATCACCACCGCCTCGCTTGATCGGCATTGCTGTCCTCGCATGAGGATAGTCCGGCAATAGCCACTGGCAACGCCCCGGCATTGGCAGCTACACTCATTGAAACCGCTCACGAGAAAGAGGAACCGCGTCATGGAGATCACCGATGTGCGGGCGCACCATATCCGCATCCCCTATGACGCCGGTGTCGCGAGCTTTCGCCAGGGCGCGTCCGCAATCTCCGCGCTCGACATGGTGCTGGTCGAGGTCACGACCGACGCCGGACTGACCGGCTGGGGCGATGCCTTCGCCTATGTCTGCCCGCGCACCACGCGCAATGCCGTCGAGGAGATGATCGCACCGCAGGCCCGCGGGCTGAAGGTGCCTGATGCCGCCGGCATTCCCGCGGTCATGGAGCAGATCCAGCGCAACCTGCATCTGTTCGGCCGCTACGGCATCACCATGTTCGCGATCTCCGGGCTCGACATCGCGTTGTGGGACCTCGCCGCGAAGATCGAGGGGGTGCCGCTGCACCGCCTGCTCGGCGAGACCAGGCGCACAGCCATTCCCGCCTATGCGAGCCTGCTGCGGATCGGCTCGACCGAGAACATCGGCGCCGAATGCAAGAAGGCGCTCGCGCTCGGCTACGGCGCCATCAAGCTGCACGAGACCACGGTGCCGGCAGTGTTTGCCGCCCGCGAGGCGATCGGCCCCAACATTCCGCTGATGGTCGACATGAATTGCCCGCTCACCGGCGAGCAGGCGATCGCGTTCGCAAAGGCTTGCGGGGACGCACGGCCGATGTTTCTGGAGGAACCGGTCTGGCCGCCGGAGGATTTTGCCGCGCTCGCCGAGGTGCGCAGCAAGGGCGGGCTCGGCATCGCCGCCGGCGAGAACGCCTGCACGGAATATCAATTCCGCCAGATGATGAATGCAGGCGCGGTGACCCACGCCCAGCCGTCAGTGATCAAGGTCGGCGGCATCACGGAGTTTCTCAAGGTCGCGGCACTCGCAGATGGGCTCGGCGTCAAGATCGTCCCGCATTCGCCGTATTTCGGCCCGGGCCTGCTGGCGACGCTGCATCTCCTGGCGGCGCGCGAGGACGGGCTCGTCGAGATGTTCTACCTGAAGCGCGAGGCATGCCTCTGGGACGGCCGCGCCGATGTCGATGCCACCGGCCATGTTGCGGTGCCGACCGGCCCGGGTCTCGGCCTTGAACCCGATCGCGGCGTGATGGAGCGATATCGCGTCACGTGAGCGCCGCGCCTATTTCGGCGCATCCTTGGCCGCGGGCTGCGCGTCCTTGGAGTCGGCCTTCTTCTTTGCGTCCTCCGCCGTCTTCGCCTGCACGGCCTGGAGATCGCCGAGCGTCTTCTGCAAGCCGGCGACGCTCGTCTTCAACGCGTCGATCTGGCGATTGGCCGCATCGAGCTTCTGCTGGTGATCGAGGGTCAGCTTGGTGATCGTCTTCTGGAGGAAATCGACGTTGCTCTGGAGGCAGCTCGTGCGCCGCTCCATGGTCTTCTCGACCGTGCAGATCTCGATGCCGGGCACGTCCTGCGCGCGGAGCGGGAGAGGCGCCAGCGTGGCGAGCGGCAACAGTGCGAAACAGACGCCGGCGCCTCGAAGCAGCATGCAGGTTCCTCATCAGATAATCACGTCAATTTGCGCTGATTGAGCGCGGCGGCCGAAGGCTACCACACTCGTACCGCATTCTCGCGTTGAGCTTGCATCCGTTCCCTGGACGGGGAGCGATGATCGGGATGGATGCGGAGAAGTGGGCGCTCTGCCGCCTTCCGACTTTCATTAGGGGAGATTTTTGGAATGGCAACGCGCGACAGACGTTTGGCGGAATTCGACGGCGCCGGAGAACCACCACCGGGTCTGCCGGTCGAAGTGCTGTGCGAGGACCATAGCGGAACGTATCAATTGCCGTTTGCCTGCCGCTATGTCGAGGGACGCTGGCAGAACCACGAGGCGGGGATCGCGGTGGAAGCAACCGTCATCGGCTGGCGCCTGCCGCGCATGAAGCATAGCGGGGCGGCCTGACACGTCATTTCTGTCTCAAAATGCAACGGGGCCGCGCGCCGTCTTAATCTTCGGAACGCGGCCCGAACGAATCACGTCCGAATCAGCCGAAAGGCCCTGTCCACGCCTGTTCACGGCTAGATGTCGAAGCCGTCCCGCTCGCACGTACCATATCTGCAACGTGCCCCCGGGGGCCACGCGCCGGCAGCGGCACCAAACGTTAACTGCTGAAGCGCGGCTTGCGCGCCCCTCGATTCCGCCGCCGAAACGGGCAGGGCGAACGACATCTGCCTAATATTCGACCTCGAGCTCCTCGATCTCGGCCGGCTCCTCCTTGGCCGCCGCGATCCACTCCTTCAGCTCCGGCATCGCCATGATGGTATCCGCATAGGCCTTGAGCCGCGGCTCGAGCTTGACGTCATACGTCACGAAGCGCGTCACCACGGGCGCGTACATCGCATCCGCCATGGTCCGCTTCTCGCCGAACAGGAACGGACCGCCCGACCGCTCCAGGCAGTCGCGCCAGATCGCCCAGACCCGGTCGATATCGGCCTGGGCGCGCGACCAGATCTTGAAGCCGGGGAAATGCCCCTTCAGATTGACCGGCAGCGAGGCGCGCAGCGTGGTGAAGCCGGAATGGATTTCGCCGCAGATCGAGCGGCAATGCGCCCGTTGGACCCGGTCGGCGGGCAATAGCCCGGCGTCCGGCATCACCTCGTTGAGATATTCGGCGATCGCCAGCGTGTCCCAGACGGTGGCGCCCTCGTGCCGCAGGCACGGCACCAGGATCGAGGAGGACAGCAGGAGAATCTCGGCGCGCGCGGAGGCGTCGTCCGGCGCGGTGACGATCTCCTCGAAATCGAGCCCGGAAAACTTCGTCAGCAGCCAGCCACGCAGCGACCAGGACGAGTAGTTCTTGCTGCTGATGGTCAGTGTCGCTTTCGCCATTTGCCCCTTCCCTCACGCCTGAAACCGGCACCCCGCCCGGCCCGCCGGCGTGCCCATTACCTGTGCTTCCCGTGTGTACACCCGGGTTGATGAGCAAGCGATGTGCCAGTTTTCCGGGCGGTTTGACTCGGCTTTGGCTTCGATATTGCATGGCAGCATGGGACAGGTGGGCACTTCAGTATGATGTCGATGTATTATCAGGCCTTTCAAAACCAGATGGACCTGACGGCGCCGTGGCGGGCGGGAGCCTCGTCCGCGCTCAAATTCCTCAATCTGGTGCCCCAGGGCATGTCGGATCAGGTCGTCAACCGGCTCTCGGCGGCGCTGGAACTGATCTCGCGCTCCACCCTCACCTATCACCGCCCGGCCTACGGCATCGACAGCGTCATGGTCGGAAACCGCGAGGTCGCCGTCACCGAGGAGATTGCCTACGCCACCCCGTTCGGCTCGCTGCTGCACTTCAAGAAGGCGGATGCGCCCGGGCAGCCGCGCATGCTGCTGGTGGCGCCGATGTCCGGCCACTTCGCGACGCTGCTGCGCGGCACCGTGAAGACGCTGCTCCAGGACCACGACGTCTACATCACCGACTGGCACAATCCGCGCGACATCCCGCGCAGCGAGGGCCGCTTCGGGCTCGACGACTACACCGAGCATCTCATCGACTTCCTCGGACAACTCGGTCCGCGCCCGCACATGGTCGCGATCTGCCAGCCGTCGGTCTCGGCGCTCGCGGCCGCCGCGATCATGTGCGAGGACAATCATCCGTCGCGGCCCGCGACGCTGACGCTGATGGCGGGGCCGATCGACACGCGCATCCAGCCGACCAGGGTCAACGAGTTTGCCAAGAGCAGGCCGATCGACTGGTTCGAGAGCAATCTGATCAACTACGTGCCGGTGCAGTGCCGCGGCGCGCTGCGCAAGGTGTATCCGGGCTTCGTGCAGCTAACGGCTTTCGTCTCGATGAATCTCGAGCGGCACATCAAGCAGCACATGGACCTCGCCAATCACATCGCCAAGGGCGAGAAGGAGAAGGCGGCGACCATCAAGACCTTCTACGACGAATATTTCGCGGTGATGGATCTGCCCGCGGAATTCTACATCGAGACCGTGCGGGACGTGTTCCAGGAGCATCTGCTGCCGCAGGGCAAGCTGATGCATCGGGGACGGCCGGTGAACACCAAGGCCGTCAGCCGCATGGGGCTGATGACGGTCGAGGGTGAGAAGGACGACATCTGCTCGATCGGCCAGACCCTCGCGGCGCAAGACCTTTGCACCGGCGTGCGCGCCTATCGCCGGGTGCACCACATGCAGGCCGGCGTAGGCCATTACGGCGTGTTCTCGGGCAAGCGCTGGAACAACGAGATCTATCCGCTGCTGCGGGATTTCGTGCACGTGAATTCGTAACCCGTCATCTCCTGGCGCGGACCGACGGCCAGCCGGAGAAACGGCACCTGCCTAACGCTCTTGCCTGAGCAGCTCTTTCGCTGCTTCGACTTCGGGAAGATTTCGCTCCGCATCGAACTCAGCGAGGACGGGCGCGAGCACCTCGGATACCGCGCCCGCTCGGCCGTTTGTCCTGTGCAGGCGTGCAAGTCCAAGGGCGCAGCGCAACTCGAAGGTCTTCGTCTGTTGGTGTCGTGCGATTTCCAGCGCGCGTTTGAGAGCAGTTTCGGCACCGGATTCGTCGCAAGGGTCATGGCGCGACAAGAGTTCGCCGTGGACGCGATGCAGCTCGGCATCAAGCCAATGCTGACCGGATTGCCCCGCCCATGCGATCAATTCGCCCAGGATGTCCAGCCCGTTGTCGAGTTGGCCCGACTCTGCGGCCGCCATGGCGACATGCATCCCCCAAAACGGTTCACAGAGATAGCAGTCATTCTCGTGCAGCAAGGTCCAGCCGCGGCGCATGTCCGTCAGTCCGGTCGTTCGGTCGCCGGCACGCCACTTGGCCAGGCCATCCAGGTAGGTGCCGGCGGCCACATACAGCGGCATCGTGTGGTCGCGCGCGAGACCGAGCGCCAGGATCGTCTCCGTTTGCTGCAACATGCCGCCGCATAGTCCGTCGAACACAGCGCGATGAACCAGCGCATTGGCCTGGGACAGCGCCCGTTTTTCTCCCGACGCACTCACCGCTTCGGCGGCGAGCCGGCGCGCGCGCGCGATCCTGCCGAGCGGCCACAGCACCAGGGCAAGAAATCTCATGATCACGAACGGAAGATCCAGCGCCGAAGCCCTGAACGTCGCGGGATCCGGCTCGGCACCATAGATCTCCAGCGCATGCTCGAGATGCACTCTCGCGTTCAGATAGTCGCCCCCGAACCAGCAGGTAACCCCGCCGGTCCAATGGGCCACGACGGCGGCCACCGGCGAGTCCGGCCGTCGGTCAGCAGCGCTCCTGATGGCATCCGCCAGCTCCCGCATCGGCGCGAGTTCGCCGTGTGTCAGGCAGGCATTGAAGAGGCCCGAATGGACCGGCGCAAGTTCAACCGGATCATTGATGTCGGCCGCGAACTGCCGGGCGCGCGTCCATGCGGCTACCGTTTCGGGAGCGCTGTGCCCGAGGCCGCCCCGCAATGCGCGGCCATAGGCAATTTGCAAATGAAGCCTGCTCATCATCCGGTCGGGCGCATCGGGCAATTCATCGGCGGTGGCAACCGCCTTGCCGAGATGCGCAATCGCCTCGGAATAGGCCGAGCGCTTCAGCGCCTGCTGTCCCGCCTTGCGCCACCACTCGAGGGCGACCTGGTTCAGCCCGGCCTCGGTGAAGTGGTGCGCCAGAACTTCCGGCTCGGTCTCGGCCACGACCGGAAACTTCTCGCGCAGGACATCGCCGATACGCGTGTGAAGCACCTGCCGCTTGCTCTTGAGCAGGCTCTCGTAGGCCGCTTCCTGGACAAGAGCGTGCTTGAAACTATAGTTTGCGTCGGGCGGAGCCCCGCGACGCACCAGCAGTTCGGCCTCTTCGAGTTGCTCCAGCGCAGCGGTCAGCGTCAGGTCATTGCGTCCCGCCACATATTTCAGCAGCGCGTAGGAGAAGTCGCGGCCGATGGCGGCGCCGATCTGCGCCACCTCCTTGACTGGAGCAAGCCGGTCGAGCCGCGCCATCAGCGAATCCTGCAGCGTCGCGGGAATAGCGAGCGGTGGGAGCGGACTACCGAGGCGATAGCGCCCGGCATCCTCGACGAGCAGTCCGGACTCCAGCACCATCTTGGTCAATTCCTCGACGAATAGCGGGATGCCATCCGTCCTGTCGATGATCTGCTTCATCATCTCGCGTGGCAGCAGGCGACCAACGGTCACCTGCTCGACCAGCGCGCGCGTGTCCTGCCGATCGAGCCGGTCGAGCCGCAACAGACCGACATTGGCCAGGCCCGACCAGGATGGCTCGAACTCCGGCCGGGATGTCATCAGCACGAGTATCGGTAGTCCCCTGATCCGGTCGACCGCGAGATCGAACAGTTCAAGTGTCGTGGCATCGGCCCAATGCATGTCCTCGCAGACAATCAGCAGGGGTTGCTCTCGCGCCAACCCCTCGAGCTGATCGAGAAGGGTGGCAAACGTCTGCCGCCGCTGCTGCGCCGGGCTCAAACCGAGCGGCGGACAATGGTCTCCGGTTGGGATCGAAAGCAGCGCCGCAATGAGCGGTGTCGCTTGGGCGACCTGCTGTGTTCCCAGCGCCAGCATTGCTTCGAGCTTGTCGAGCTTCTGCCCGGGCGAGTCGTGCGAGCGGATGCCGGCGGCGCGCTCGAGCTGCGCGACAAAGGGATGAAGCGCGCTGTTGGTGTGGTAAGGCGAACACTGATATCGCACCCGCCGGTGCGCCCCCAGCGAGGGGCTTTCGGACAGCGTTGCGACAATGCGCGACTTGCCGATGCCCGCTTCGCCGGAAATCAATACCATCTGGCCCTGCCCCTGCCATGCCCGTCGCTGGCGCGAGAGAATGAATTCGATCTCGTCCTTGCGGCCGACAAAGCCGATCGAGCGCGCCGCGTGGACCGCCTCGAAGCGACTCTCGGATGCGGTCGCCCCCTCCACCGCCCAGACTGCGATGGGTTCGGCTATTCCCTTGACCTCACGGCGGCCGAGATTGCGGAAAGCGAAGAGATCACCAAGCAGCCGGCGCGTCGACGAAGCAACGACGACCGCGCCGGGCTCCGCCAGGCTCTGGAGCCGGGCAGCGAGGTTCGGCGTATCGCCGACGGTTGCGTACTCCTCTGACGCTTCTCCGCTGATGAGGTCGCCGACCACCACGAGCCCGGTTGCAATCGCGATCCGCAGTTCAACCCGTTCGTCGGCGCCTGTCTTGAGTTGCCGAATTGCGGAGATGGTGTCGAGGCCCGCTCGCACCGCGCGCTCCGCGTCATCCTCGTGGGCGCGAGGATAGCCGAAATAGACGAGTATTCCGTCGCCGACAAACCTGGCTATCCTGCCGTCATAAGCAGCAATGACGCTCGCGCAGGCCGCGCGGTAGGCCCGGATCACTTCCCACATATCCTCGGGATCGAGACGCGCCGAGAGCGCAGTCGAGCCGACCAGATCGCAAAACATGACGGTGAGGTGGCGCCGCTCGGCGTCRTGAGGAGGAGCCGGCGATGCGATCAACGCGGCTGGATCGAGGTCGGCAATAGCACGCAGCATTTTGCGGCGATGGCCGAGCAGGACTCCGAGCTTGTCAAAGTCCTCGCCCATCAGTTCGGGAAGGACGCCCACGT
>NZ_JBFULT010000134.1:0-14239 GCF_054049755.1 Bradyrhizobium sp. P5_C11_2 | reverse complement strand
GAGCCCAGCACCTTGCCGCCGTTGGCGGTGACCACGCTGGAGGCGTCGCGCTCCAGCGAATGGCCGAAGGCGTAGTCGTCGGTGATGAAGAACCAGCTGTCGCCGCCGCGCTTGACCACGGCGTCAGCGGTGCCGACCGCGAGCGCGCGGGTGTCGAACACCCACTGGATCGCATAGGGCGAGCAGAACTTGCCGTGGAAATCCGCGGTGCCGGTGGAGTGGGTGATGAACAGCCGCTTCTTCTCGTTGGCGACGTTCTGCACCGCGAGCCCGACCGCCGAGACCGGCACGTCGACGATCAGATCGACCTGATCGACGTCATACCAGCGCCGCGCGATGCCGCCGCCGATGTCGGCCTTGAGCTGGTGGTCGCCAATGACGATGCTGATCGGCTTGCCGAGCACGGTGCCGCCGAAATCGTCGATCGCCATCTGCGCCGCCGTCACCGAGCCCTGGCCGGTCGGCGCGGAGGCCGGGCCGTTCATGTCGGTGAGCACGCCGATCTTGACGACGTCGTCGGAAACCTGCGCCATTGCGGCGCCCGACATCAGCGTCGCCGCCAAGAACGTGGCTGCAAAGCCGGCAGCGACCGGCAGTCCAAATCTCGTTGGATTCACGCTTGTCCTCCCCTGATCCGGCTCGTTGGCCGGTGTTGCCGTCCGGGTATGCCCGGCTGAATTGGTTTCTTTTGCAACTATTTGGGGGCGGGCGTCAATGTCAGGCCGCGAAGCGGATCTGCCCCGCCGGCGAGGGATCGTAGCCGGTGAGCTCCTCGGCACGCTGCCGCAGCCGTCTTTCGCTGAGGAATCGGATCAGGGCCTGCATGGCGGGGCGGAAATAGCTGCGCTGCCGCATCGCAAGGTCGAAGTTTTCCCAGGCCAGCGGCACGAAATCGAGGCCGGCCGAGCGCGCCGCTGCGCGCGTCGCCACCCCGCAATCGGCTTGTCCCGCGCGGATCACCTCGGCGAGATCCGGACCGGTCAGGCCCGGCGTCTCCACCCGGCGCAAATCCCGCATCGTGGCGCTTGCGCGCTTCAGCAGCACGTCAAGCAACATCTGCGCACCTGTGCCTTGTTGTCGCATCGCCATCCTGGCGCCGAGCGCGAGCACGTCGGACAGGCCGCGCAGCCGCTTGGGATTGCCCGGCGGMAGCATCAGACCCTGCTCGCGGCGCACGAATGCGACCAGCACCGCATCGTGCAGGTCCGGAGCGGCCCGCAGCGCCTCGACACTGGCGTCGCTGGCGGGATTGTCGGCCGCATCCAGGCTGTGGAAGTGCACCGCCACGGCCATCACCTCGTCGCGCTGCAAGCGCTCGAGCCCGCGCGCGCTGCCCTCGCTCATCGATCCGAGGCCGGAGCCCGACTCGCGCAGGCTCCAATCCAACAGCTCGTCATGACTGCCGCCCACGACCGGCGGCGGCTCCGCCGTCAGCATGCCGGCCGGACGCGCCAGTCCCGACAACACCCAGAGGTCGAGCTCGTGCCGGGGAAACAGCCACTTTCCGGTCACCTTGGTGCAGGGGATCGCGCCGTTGGTGACAAGTTCGTACAGTTTGCGCTCGCCGAGCCTGAGATAGTCGGCGGCTTCACTGGTCGTCAGGAATTCCATCCTGCATTCCTATGCAAATTCTTGCTTCTTTTTTGAGGTTCGACGCAGGTGGAATTCTGCAGTTCAATTTCGGTCCGCGCGAACCATGCCTGATGATCTCGCTGCTTTGCAACACATGCTGACAAGCGATTTCACTTTGATCACGATCCTCAGTCGCTCGCGTGGTGCGGGCCTTGCGATCGTTGCTTTCGCCGTCGCAGTCGACATGCCGGTCGGTGCGTTGCCGATCTTTCCCGGGCGACCCGTCTCGGCGCGATCGCCGGACGCGCGGCGTCGGTAGTGGTCCAGCTCGCGCTCTATCTCTTGTTGTCGCTGCGCGTGGTGAATGGGCAAACGCGTCACGAGTGCGGCGCAATCGATCATCATGATGACCGCATCGTATCGAACGGGAACCCGGTCATGGCCTTTCGCCGCCTCTCCGCTGCATTTGCGCTTCTCTGCGGCCTTGCCGCGGGCATTGCGGCGTCATCCGCGGAGGATCGCGCGATCGTCCTGGCCACGACGACAGCGACGCAGGAGTCAGGCCTGCTCGACTACCTGCTGCCGATCTTCCACGACAAGACCGGCATCGACGTGACGGTGATCGCACGGCGTGCCGATGAGGTGCTCGACGGACCGCGACGGGGTGAGGTCGATGTCGTGCTGATGCATGCGCGGCCGCAGGAGGAGAAATTCGTCGCCGACGGTTTTGGCGCAAAGCGCTTCGACGTGATGTACAACGACTATCTGCTGATCGGGCCGAAGAGCGATCCCGCCGGGGTGAAGGGCAAGGACATCGCGGCCGCGTTGAAGGCGATCGAGGCCAAGGGCGCGCCGTTCGTGACGCGCGGCGATCGCTCCGGCACCCATGCCGCGGAGCTCGCGCTCTGGATCGTCGCCGGCATCGACATCGCCAGCGCCAAGGGCGCATGGTATCGCGAGGCCGGACGGGGCATGGCCGCGGCCCTCGATGCCGCGCGCGCGGCGAACGCCTATCTGCTGTCCGACCGTGGGGCCTGGATCGCTTTCAAGGATCGCGGCGACCTCGACGTCCTCGTCGAAGGCGACAAGCGGCTGCTCAACCAATACGGCGTGATGCTGGTCAATCCGGAAAAATTTCCGAACGTGAAGAAGGAACTGGGGCAGACCTTCATCGACTGGCTGATCTCGCCGGATGGCCAGGCCGCGATCGCCGGCTACAAGGTCGACGGGCAGCAGCTGTTCTTCCCCAATGCGGACAAGTCGGCCGGCTGATGTGCGTGCCGTGAGCGGTTGCCAAACCGGGCGATGCATGGTCCATCATGGCGCATGACCCAGCGCCTGCCGCCATCGCTCACGCCGCTCGACACCGCGCTCGCCGCGTTGCTGCGAGGCGTTGATCCGATCGCGCCGATCGAATTGCCGCTGACCGAGGCGACCGGCTGCATCGCGGCGGGGGCGCCGTTGCTCGCAGCCCATCCGCCTCGTGATATCGCGGCTGCCGATGGYTGGGCGTTGCGCGCCAATGATCTCGTCGGTGCCTCCTCCTATTCGCCGCTGCCGCTGACAGAAGCCCCGGCATGGGTCGAGGCCGGTGAAGCCATGCCCGACGGATGCGATTGTGTGCTCGACGCCGATGCGGTGGACGTGTCGGGTGCGCTCGCTCAGGTGCTGGCCGAAGGGCTGCCCGGACAGGGCGTCAGGCGCGCCGGAAGCGACGTCGCAGAACGGACGCCCGCCGGCGCGGAGGGACATCCCGTCGGTGCGGCCGCTCTGCTGCTCGCGCGCGTGGCGGGGGTGGACAGGTTGAGCGTTCGCCGGCCGCTTCTGCGCATCGTCAATGTGCCCGATGCGACGGCGACGACGCATATGATTGCCGACATCGCACGTGCAGCGGGACTGGATGTAACGACGCACGAAGCCGGCACGCGCGACGCGTCATCGATCGCCGATGCGCTCGATGCGTCCTCCTGCGATCTCGTGGTCACGATCGGCGGCAGCGGCGTCGGTCGCCGCGATGCCGCTGTCACGGCGCTGGCGCGGCGCGGTGAGGTGATCGCCCATGGCCTTGCGCTCCAGCCCGGACGCACCGCCGCGGTCGGGCGGCTCGGAAAAGTTCCCGTTGTCGTCTTGCCCGGCTCGCCGGATCATGCGCTGGCCGCCTGGTTCGCGCTCGTGCTTCCGGTCATCGACCGATTGTCGGCGCGGCGGCCGCGGCGTCCRGTGACCTTGCCGCTTGCGCGCAAGATTGCATCGGGTGTCGGCATCGCCGAAGTCGTGTTGTTGGCGGACGAGCAGCGCGCGTGGCTGCCGCTCGCGGTGGGTGAATGGCCGTTGCAGGCAATCGCCGGCGCGGATGCATGGCTGCTCATTTCCGCTAGCCACGAGGGATTTGGTGCGGGCGCGCCGGTCGATGCCTATCTGATACAGGAGTGATATGGTTCGGACATGACCATGAATCCGCTGCCGCAACTCGAACAGGAACAGTTCCTCAAGATCCTGTCGCGCGAGGAAGCGCTGGCGCGCTTCGAGGCCGCGCTGTTTCCGCGCGCGCTGCCGAGCGAAACGCGCCCGCTTGCCGATGTGCTTGGCGCGGCGCTTGCCGAGGACGTCACTGCGCCGATCGACGTTCCGCCCTTCGATCGTTCCAATGTCGATGGCTTTGCCGTCCGCTCGGCCGACCTCGCAAGGGCCGGCGAAGGTGTGCCCGTTCGCCTTGCGCTGAACGGGGAGACCATCCACTGCGGCACTGCGCCGACGCTGCCAGTGGCGGCGGGAACCGCGACGCCGATCGCCACCGGCGGTCCGGTGCCGCGCGGCGCCGACGCCGTCGTCATGGTCGAGCACACCCAGCCGGTCGGATCGGATGCGATCGACGTCCGTCGCGCCGCCTCACCGGGGCAATTCGTGTCGTACGCCGGGTCCGACATCGCGCGCGGCGAGGCGCTGCTGCGCGCCGGTACGATCATCGGCTCGCGCGAGATCGGCATGCTGGCGGCCTGCGGCATTGCCGAGGTGACTGTCGCGCACAAGCCGCGGGTCGCCGTGATCTCCACCGGCGACGAACTGGTTCAGCCCGGCCAGGTGCTTCCGCCCGCCGCGATCTACGACACCAATGGCGCGATCGTCGCAGCGGCGATCGACGAGAACGGCGGTGAGGCAATCTTCCTCGGCGCCATTCCCGACGACGAAGCGAAACTCGAATCCGCCATGCGCCGCGCGCTGACGGACGCCGACATGCTGGTGCTCTCCGGCGGCACGTCGAAGGGCGCGGGCGATCTGTCCCACCGCATCATCGGCCGGCTCGGCACGCCCGGCATCATCGCGCATGGCGTTGCGCTGAAGCCCGGCAAGCCGCTGTGCCTCGCGGTATGCGACGGCAAGCCGGTGGTGATCCTGCCGGGCTTTCCGACCTCGGCGATGTTCACCTTCCACGACATGATCGTGCCTGTGCTGCGGCGCATGGCCGGCCTGCCGCCGCGCTCCGACGCCAAGGTGAACGCGACCGTGCCGGTGCGTATCGCTTCCGAGCTCGGCCGTACCGAGTTCGTCATGGTCTCGCTGGTCGACGGCAAGGACGGCTTGATCGCCTACCCCTCCGGCAAGGGGTCCGGTGCCATCACCTCCTTCGCGCAGGCCGACGGCTTCTTGCGCATCGATGCGCTGGCCGATCAGATGCCGGCCGGCACCGAGGCCGAGGTGACGCTGTTCACGCCGCATGTGCGCGTGCCCGATCTCGTCATCGTCGGCAGCCATTGCACCGGCCTCGATCTCGTCACCGCGCCGCTCGCGCGCGCGGGCTTGGCCGTGCGGTCGATCGCGGTCGGCAGTCTCGGCGGACTTGCGGCGGCGAAGCGGGGCGAATGCGATCTGGCGCCGATCCATCTGTTCGACGACAAGAGCGAGACCTACAACACGCCCTATCTCGTCGAGGGCCTCGAGCTCGTGCCGGGCTGGCGGCGGATGCAGGGCATCGTGTTCCGGAAGGGCGACAAGCGCTTCGAGGGCCTCAGCGCAAAGGACGCCGTTGCCGCCGCGCTCACGGACCCCGCCTGCATCATGGTCAATCGCAACCAGGGCGCCGGCACGCGCATCCTGATCGACCGGCTGCTCGGTGGCGCCCGCCCGGAGGGCTACTGGAACCAGCCGCGCTCGCACAACGCCGTGGCCGCAGCCGTCGCGCAGCACCGCGCCGACTGGGGCATGACCATTGCGCCGGTCGCCCATGCGGTCGGCCTCGGTTTCATTCCGCTCGCGGAAGAGCATTATGACTTTGCGCTGGTGACGGCGTGCAAGCAGCGTCCGGCGGTGCAGGCCTTTCTCGACGCACTCGGCTCGGACGAGGCGCGTGCGGCACTGGAGCAAGCGGGCTTCCGGCCCGCCTAAAGCGCGTGGTCGCGCTTTAGGTCTTTTATTTGAGCATGATCTTCTCGGAAAACCGCTACACACTTTTCCGGATCATGCTCTAGACGACGATGCGGCGTTCAAGCCGCGCGACRGGGTGGGGGACGCGATGGCAAGGCCGCTTTCGGTTGCGATCGTCGGTGCCGGGATGGGCGGGCTTGCGACCGCTGCCGCACTTCGGCGTGTCGGCATCGACGTGACGGTCTACGAGCAGGCGACCCGGTTCGCCCGCATCGGCGCCGGCATCCAGATCGGCTGCAACGCGATGAAAGTCTTGCGCGCGCTGGGGCTGGAGGGGCGGATGCGCGAGCACGCGTTCTATCCCCGCTCCTGGAACAATCGCGACTGGAAGAGCKGCGACATCAAGTTCGACATGATCTTCGGCGAGAGCGCGGAGCAGAAATTCGGCGCGCCCTATCTGCTCGCCCATCGCGGCGATCTGCATGCGGCGCTGGCGAGCGTGGTGCCGGACCAATGTGTCAGGCTCGGCCACAAGCTGATTGGTCTCGACGAGACCGGCAACGGTGTCCGGCTGACTTTTGCCGATGGCACGAGTGCTGTCGCCGATGCGGTGGTCGGCGCGGACGGCGTCCATTCGGTCGTGCGCGACATCCTGTTCGACACCGCGCCGGTCAAGTTCACCGGCCGCATCGCCTATCGCACCACCTATCCCGCGGCGCTGCTCGGCGGCGCTGGAATCGACGACTGCACCAAATGGTGGGGCGAGGATCGCCACATCGTCATCTACTACGTCAAGCCCGACCGCAGCGAGGTCTACCTCGTCACCAGCCAGCCCGAGCCGGATTTTCGCATCGAGTCCTGGTCGGCCAAGGGCGACGTGCGCGATCTGCGCGCATCGTTCGAAGGCTTTCATCCGCAGGTCGCTCGGGTGCTTGCCGCATGTCCCGACGTGCATAAATGGGCGATCATGGATCGCGACGCGCTGGATCGCTGGGCCGACGGCAAGGTGACGCTGCTCGGCGATGCCTGCCATCCGATGACGCCCTACATGGCGCAAGGCGCAGCCATGGCGATCGAAGACGCCGCCGTGCTGTCGCGTTGCCTCGACGGCATCGACCGTGACGGCGTCGCCGCCGCATTCCGCCGTTTTGAGGCAACGCGCAAGGAACGGACCACGCGGGTGCAGGAGACCTCGCGCGCCAACATCTGGCTAAGGGAAAGAACCGATACGAGCTGGGTCTATGGCTACGACGCCTGGACCGTGCCGCTGGCGGCTTGAGCGGCCCGCTCGCGCTTGCGCCGACGCTTCTTGTCAGAGCGCCGCATCGAGCGCTGCCAGCCGCTCGGCCTCGGCGATGTCCTCGACTGTGTTGGCATTGAAGAACGGATCGAGCGGCTCGGCCGGCCACGTCACCGTCGCGAGCGGATAGCGCGCGGTCCAGCGGTCGATCTTGCGCAGGTCCTCGACCACCAGCGCGTGGCGCAATTCGTCGCGCAAGGCAACGCACCACAATCCGATCACCGGATGCGACTGGTCGCCTGATGCGGCGACTGCAAGCTGCGCGCTCTCCCGCTCTCGCGCTTCATGCAGGCGCGCGACGAGATCGCGCGGCAGGAACGGGCAATCGCCTGCGGCGCTGAGCACCCATTCGATCTCCGGCCGGTTCGCCGCGGTCCAGTCGAGCGCGGCGAGGATGCCGGCGAGCGGGCCGGGAAAGCCGGGCACGTCGTCGGCGATGACCTGCAAGCCGAACGCGGCGAAGCGGGCCGGATCGCCGTTGGCGTTGAGGATCAACCCGGCGCATTGCGGCGTCAGGCGCGCGATCACGCGCTCCAGGATGGTGCGGCCGCCGATGGTGCGCATCGGCTTGTCACCGCCGCCCATGCGCCGCGCCAGGCCGCCGGCGAGCAGCACGCCAACAGTCGGCGGAATGCGCGTCGCCGGAATACTAGTCGTCACCAGCCTCACCCTTGCGCTTGTGCTTCGCCGATTCTTCCTCGACGTAAGCGAGGTTCTGGTCGTAGACGATGCGTTCTTCTCCCGACAACGCGATGAACCGCTTTCCGCGCGCGCGGCCGACCAGCGTCAGCCCGACTTGCCGGGCCAGATCGACGCCCCAGGCGGTGAAGCCCGAGCGCGACACCAGGATCGGAATCCCCATCCGCACCGTCTTGATCACCATTTCCGAGGTAAGGCGGCCGGTGGTGTAGAGGATCTTGTCGGACGCGTCGACGCCGTGGCGGTACATCCAGCCCGCGATCTTGTCGACGGCGTTGTGACGGCCGACGTCCTCGGTGTAGCACAGCGGCGTGCCTTCCTTGCACAGCACGCAGCCGTGGATCGCGCCGGCCTCGAGATAGAGCGAGGGCATGGTGTTGATGGTCTGCGTCATCTGGTAGAGCCAGGAGGTGCGCAGCTCGGCCTTCGGCAGCGCGACGCTCTCGACCGCCTCTAGCAGATCGCCGAACGCAGTGCCCTGCGCGCAGCCCGAGGTTTGCGTGCGCTTCTTCAGCTTGGCTTCGAAATTGGTGTGGTGCTCGGTCCGCACCACCACGACCTCGAGATCGTCGTCGTATTCGACCTCGATGACCGCGTCATCATATTTCAGCATGTTCTGGTTGAGCAGATAGCCCAGCGCCAGATATTCCGGGTAGTCGCCGATCGTCATCATGGTGACGATCTCCTGGGAATTCAGGTAGAGCGTCAGCGGCCGCTCCACCGGTACCTTGATCTCGACTTTTGCGCCGCTCTGGTCGGTCCCGGTCACGCGCTCGGTCAGGCGCGGGTCGGCCGTGTCAGGGACGATCAGGGGGACGGGGGCTTTGTCGATCTTCATCATGGCCGCGAGGTTAGCATGACATTCGGGTCAAGCCGATATAAGCATGCATACGACGAAGGAGAAGGCGGTTCCGGCCGCATGACACGGCTGGCGGAGATCGAGTTGCGATGAAAGTCATCGGCCTTGCGGGCTGGAGCGGTGCAGGCAAGACCACGCTGTTGACGCGGCTGATCCCGCATTTCAACGCGCAAGGCCTGCGCGTCTCCGTCATCAAGCATGCCCATCACCAGTTCGACGTCGACGTGCCCGGCAAGGATTCCTGGCGGCATCGCGAGGCGGGCGCGGCCGAGGTGCTGGTTTCCTCGGCGAACCGCTGGGCCTTGATGCATGAATTGCGCGGTGCGGCGGAGCCGCGGCTGCCGGAACTCTTGAGCAAGCTGTCCGCGGTCGATCTCGTCGTGGTCGAAGGCTTCAAGCGCGAACCGCATCGCAAGATCGAGGTGCATCGCGCCGCCAACGCCAAGCCGCTGCTGTTCCCCGACGATCCCGGAATTGTCGGGATCGCGGCCGACACGGTGGTTGAAACCCGGCTGCCGACCGTCCATCTCGATGATATCCCGGCTGTGGCGGCGTTGCTGCTGCGCGCGGCGATGCCGGTCGAGGAAGCGGTCGCTAGAAGCGCTGCGATGCGCTGACGAGGCACCATGGCGCAACTGTCCGACGATTGCTTCGCCTTTGGTGGACCGATGATGTCGGTCGACGAGGCCGTTCGCCTGATCACGACCCGCGTCAACGCGATTGCCGACCTCGAGACGGTGACGCTCGTCGACGCCGACGGGCGCGTGCTGGCGCGCGATATCGCAGCGCCGCTGCCGCTGCCGCCCTTCACCAATTCCGCCGTCGACGGCTATGCCGTGCGCAATGCGGACCTGCCGCAAGCGGAGGAACGGGCGTTGCCGCTCGACGGCCGTATTCAGGCCGGCGGTCTCGCAAGCGTCGCGATCAAGCCCGGCCACACCGCACGGATTTTCACCGGCGCGCCGATGCCGCTGGATGCCGAGACCGTCTTCATGCAGGAAGACGTGCGGATTGATGACGCGGGCAATGTGGTGCTGCCGGCCGGGCTGAAGCCCGGCGCCAACGTCCGCCCTGCCGGCGAGGATATCGCCGAGGGTCACGTTGCGTTGCGTGCCGGCCAGCGGCTGCGTCCGCAGCATGTCGCCCTCGTCGCCGCGTTCGGCCTGACCCGGCTCGATGTCGTCAGGCGCATCCGCGTCGCGGTGTTCTCGACCGGCGACGAGCTGGCTTCGCCCGGCGAGCCGCGCGCCGCCTCGCAGCTGTTCGACTCCAATCGCTTCATGCTGATGGCGATGCTGCGCCGGCTCGGCTGCGAGGTCTCCGATCTCGGCATCTTGCGCGACGAGCGGACCTCGCTTGCCCATGGCCTGAAGCAGGTCGCGGGCACACACGATCTGATCCTCACCACCGGTGGCGTCTCGACCGGCGAGGAGGATCACGTCAAGGCGGCGGTGGAGAGCGTCGGCTCGCTGGTGCTGTGGCGGATGGCGATCAAGCCTGGCCGGCCCGTGGCGATGGGCATCATCGATGGCACGCCGCTGATCGGGCTGCCCGGCAACCCCGTCGCGAGCTTCGTCACGTTCGTCCATGTGGTACGGCCGACCGTGCTGGCGCTGGCCGGCAGCCTGCCGGAGCGGCTCACGCCGATCCCGCTGCGCGCGGCCTTCACCTACAAGAAGAAGGTAGGCCGGCGCGAATATGTTCGCGCCTCCCTGCGGCGCGGCGGGGACGGTACGTTGGAGGCGGTCAAGTTCCCGCGCGAGGGGGCCGGGCTGCTGTCCTCCCTGGTCGAGACCGACGGGCTCGTTGAGCTCGGCGAGGACATCGCGCGTGTCGAGCTGGGGCAGAGTGTCGGTTTCCTGTCTTATGCCGATCTGACCTAGAGGCCTGCGTTGACGCTGCCGACCTGTCTCGCCATGTTGCGCTCATGACCAGAACGACGCTCGATCTCACGGGGCTGAAATGCCCGTTGCCTGCCTTGAAGACGCGCAAGGCGCTGAAACCCTTGCAGCCGGGCGATCAGCTCGAAGTACACTGCACCGACCCGCTGTCGGTCATTGACATTCCAAACCTGATCCGCGAGACCGGCGACAAGGTGGAGATCACCGAGCGCAACGACGTGCGCATCGTGTTCTTGATAGAAAAAGCAAATGGCTCGATAGAGATTGCCAATGGTGCGCCGCCGTCCTGAGCGTTACCGCGCTGATACCGACCATTTGTCTATCGACATCGATCATGGCTTCTGCCCAAACTGACTTTCTCCGTGCAGGCGCGGAGGTTGAGTCTTGTCTGCGATACGCGGATCAACGGGCCGAAGACGAAGCTTGCACGTGGTATCGGGCATAGAGCCCCGCTCAAGGGGTTAATTTTTCAGACGCGCGTGACGATCCTGGCGCGCGTTGGATGATCGTGTGGAGCAGCAGGGACAGTTGGCTGCACCGCACCGAGCTGAGAGCAGGATCGTAGTGGCAGGCCGCTCAGAAGGGTGGCTTAGGGGAGGAATGCATGGCTTCAATTGAGAGCGCTGGGACACTTTCGGGCGCCGGCGCAGGTTTTCTTGATCGCGAGCGGACCATCGCGACCGCCGGCTTCAATCGCTGGCTGGTGCCGCCGGCTGCGCTCTGCATCCATCTCTGCATCGGCATGGCCTACGGCTTCTCGGTGTTCTGGCTGCCGCTGTCGCGCGCGATCGGACTGAGCGCGCCAAAGGCCTGCGGAGATATTTCGCTGCTTCAGGAGCTGTTCACGACCAGTTGCGACTGGAAGGTCGCCAGCATGGGGTGGATGTACACGCTGTTCTTCGTGCTGCTCGGCATCGCGGCTGCGGTCTGGGGCGGCTGGCTGGAGCGCGTGGGACCGCGCAAGGCCGGCTTCGTCTCGGCGCTATGTTGGTGCGGTGGCCTCTTCCTCGGTGCGCTCGGGGTCTACACCCATCAGCTCTGGCTGTTGTGGCTGGGATCGGGCGTGATCGGCGGCATCGGTCTTGGCCTTGGCTACATTTCGCCGGTGTCGACGCTGGTGAAGTGGTTCCCGGACCGCCGCGGCATGGCGACCGGCATGGCCATCATGGGCTTCGGCGGCGGCGCCATGATCGGCGCGCCGCTGGCGAACCTGCTGATGAACTACTTCAAGACCCCGACCTCGGTCGGCGTCTGGGAGACCTTCGTCGCGATGGGCGTCATCTACTTCGTGTTCATGATGATCGGCGCGTTCCGCTATCGCCTGCCGCCGCCCGGCTGGCAGCCCGAGGGCTGGACTCCGCCGTCCAAGGCCAACGCGATGATCTCGAAGAACAACGTCCATCTCAACGACGCGCACAAGACGCCGCAGTTCTGGCTGATCTGGTGGGTGCTCTGCCTGAACGTGTCGGCGGGTATCGGCGTGATCGGGATGGCTTCGCCCATGCTCCAGGAGATCTTCGCCGGCAAGCTGATTGGCCTGCCGGACGTCGGCTTCAATGCGCTCGATGCCGGGCAGAAGGCGCAGATCGCGGCGATCGCCGCGGGCTTCGCCGGATTGCTGTCGCTGTTCAACATCGGCGGCCGCTTCTTCTGGGCGTCGCTGTCGGACAAGATCGGGCGCAAGAACACCTACTACACCTTCTTCATCCTCGGCATCGTGCTCTATGCACTGGCGCCGACCTTTGCCGCGATGGGCTCGAAGCTGCTGTTCGTGCTCGGCTTCGGCATCATCCTGTCGATGTATGGCGGCGGCTTCGCCACGGTGCCGGCCTATCTTGCCGACATGTTCGGGACCCAGTTCGTCGGCGCCATCCATGGCCGGCTGCTGACGGCGTGGTCCACCGCGGGCATCATCGGCCCCGTCGTGGTCAACTACATCCGCGAGTTCCAGCTCGCGGCCGGCGTGCCGCGCGACCAGCTCTACAACACCACCATGTACATTCTCTGTGCGATGCTGATCGCGGGCCTGATCTGCAACTACCTGATCAAGCCGGTCGATTCGAAGTGGCACATGAAGGAGGCCGATGTCGCCAAGTTGCAGGCAGCGAGCGCCAGCGCCGCCGCCGCGGGGCCGCACGGCTCCTACGGCATCGGATTTGGCGGGCTTGACGCCAAGGCGGCGATGTTCTGGGCCTTCGTCGGCGTTCCCCTGCTCTGGGGTGTCTGGAAGACGCTGGAGAGCGCGGTCAAGATATTCTGATCGCCATCGAGACCGCCGCGGGATGTTCATCAGCGCGTCCCGCGGCGTTCGCCTTTCAAACATCATCAAGAATGGGACTTAGGGGATTTAAATGCTTCGCACCCGAATTTGCCTTGCAGCCGTGCTGCTCGCTGCCGGCCTTCATGCCGCCTCCGCGCAGACCACGACTGCGCCCGCGACGCCGGCTACGACCACGGAAGCCAAGCCGGGCAAGATCAAGCTCACGATGCAGAAGCTGAAGGACATGAAGGCGAAGTGGTCGGCCAACAAGCCGAAGCTCAAGGCCTGTCGCGCTGACGTGAAGTCCAAGGGCCTCACGGGCGACGATCGCTGGTTCTACATCGAGGAGTGCATGAGCAAGACCTAGGGCCAGGTTCCGCAATGGCGTTTGCGTAAGGGCACGGGTTTGAGGGCCAGATGTCCCTTAAATGCTTATTGGACCGTATGAATTGTCTTGGCATCTGGTATGCCAGAGGGTAGACTTGGACCTGTTCTAAAGAAGAGTTACGAGACGCATTGATGAGCCACGACGTGCACGAGGTCCGTTCGTTCGAACATCCGGGCGAGGGACGGAAGCGAGCCAAGGCCACGCCCAAGGGGCGGCAGGTCGACCCTACCGCCGCGCACGAGATCGAGCAGCTGCTCGCCGACAAGCCTCGGCGGCGCGATCTGCTGATCGAATATCTGCACCTGATCCAGGACAAGTATCACCAGATCTCGGCCGCGCATCTCGCCGCGCTCGCTGACGAGATGAAGCTTGCCTTCGCCGAAGTGTTCGAGACCGCGACCTTCTATGCGCATTTCGACGTCGTGAAGGAAGGCGAGCCGGAGATCGCGCCGCTGACGATCCGCGTTTGCGATTCACTGACCTGCGCGATGCTCGGGGCTGAGAAGCTGCTCGAGGATCTTCAGAGCTCGGCCGGTCCCGGCATTCGCGTGGTGCGCGCGCCCTGTGTCGGCCGCTGCGATACGGCGCCTGCGGCGGAAGTGGGACACAATTTCGTCGATCATGCCACCGTCGGCAACGTGCTGGCAGCGGCGAAGGCCGGCGACACCCATGCGCATCCGCCGAAATATATCGACTACGATGCTTACGTGGCGGGCGGCGGCTACAAGCTGCTCAACCGGCTGCGCTCCGGCGAACTGTCGACCGACGATCTCCTGAAGGCGCTCGACGATGCCTCGCTGCGCGGCCTCGGCGGTGCCGGTTTCCCGACCGGGCGCAAATGGCGCGCGGTGTTGGGGGAGCCCGGTCCGCGGCTGATGGCGATCAACGGCGACGAGGG
>NZ_JBFULT010000133.1:0-14300 GCF_054049755.1 Bradyrhizobium sp. P5_C11_2 | reverse complement strand
CTCATGGGGCCGCGCCGCGGCCCCATTGACGTTATTTCTTTGCAAGAATGCGCAGCCGTGCCGTGGCGTCGGCAAGCGTGACGCCCTCGGCATCGACGAGGTCGGCTTGCACGACCATGTCGCGATCCGCCCGCTCGATAACCCGCGCCCGTGCCGTGATTGGCCCGACCGTTGCGGGCTTCAGGAAGCGTCTATCCAGGCTCCGGGTGACCACGGTCAGGTCAGCAGAGAGGGGGAGCCGTCATAGACGTCGCCACGACGCGAAGCTCTTTGACGAATTCGGCGATCGCCGGATTGCGTCGTTCACCGGTGCGAAACGCTGCGAATATCCGCCGTGTGATGATCGGTCGGATTTCCTTGAGGCGCAACGTGCCGATATGATCGCGCCCGCGTAGCCCCGGATTGATCGAGACCGAGCAGCCCGCCTCGACCATGGCCCTGACCACTTCAAAACTGTGGCAGCGGGCATTGACGATGGGATCGAAGCCGGCATTGCGGCAAGCGCCGACGATCACGTCCGAATAGGTGGCGGATGTCGTGTCGAGAACCCATCGCTCCGTCGCAAGCTCAGGCAAGGTGAGGTGAGGCCGCTCGGCCAAAGGATGGTCGCGCGGCAGCAGGACGTGGAGATGGTCRTCGAGAAGATGCAGCATCTMGACCTGTGTCTCCGAGAGGCTCGCCGAGGTGGTGAGATCGTCGACGATCGCGACATCGGTCTGCCAGGCGCGCAGTGCGGCCAGGCTGTCGTCGGGCTCGAGCTCCTCGAAGATTGTCGCGAGATCCGGGAAGCGAGCCGACATCGCGCGGATCGTCGGCGGAATGAGAGATGCAGCGACGGAGGGAAATGCCGAGACGCGCAACTCGCCGGCGACGGTCTTCCTCAGCTCTGCAAGGTCGGTCTTCGCCTGCTCCAGAATGCCGATGACCCGCCCGGCATGGTCGACTAGTCGCTGTCCCGCCGGCGTCAGCCGTACGCCGCGGCCCCGGCGTTCCACCAATTCAACCCCGGTCTCGTCCTCGAGCTGCGCGATTTGCTGCGAAACGGCCGACGGAGAGATCAGTAGGGCTTCGGCCACCGCTGCCATTGTTTTTCGCAGCGAAAGCTCACGAAGCGTGCGGAGTCGGGCGAAATCCATCCGTTAGCTCCAACAAGTGCCCAGAAGACAATCATGCATATTATCTAATGTATATCGCAAAATTAATTAAGTAGACCAGAATTGTTTTGCGCCTGTAGCCTTTATTCCCAGAGCAGTCCGGGTCCTTCACAAGAGGAGCAGATCCCAAGCCCGGCTGAGATGCGTCGGACGACGACGACAACAGGCACAGAGGGATTCTCGGATGGCTCGTTCCAAATTTCTGGTCGCTGCGCTCGCCGCAGCATCGCTGTGGACATCAGGCGCATCCGCCACCGTCCTCGACAACGTCAAGCAGCGCGGGGTGCTGAACTGCGGCACCGACAACACGGCCCCTGGCTTCGGCTACCTCAATACCAAGACAGGCAAGATCGAAGGACTCGATGCCGACTTCTGCCGCGCCATGGCAGCGGCGGTTCTCGGCGACGCCAGCAAGGTCAACTTCGTCATCGTCACCGACAAGAGCCGCTTCAACGCCCTGCAGACCGGACAGGCTGACGTCGTCTTTGCGCATACGACCGTCAAGCCGGTGCGCGAATCCGCGATCGGCATCGACTTCCTGCCGATCAATTTCTACGACGGCACCGGCATGATGGTGAAGTCGGCGTCCGGTGTGAAATCCGTCGCGGAGCTGGACGGTGCGACGGTCTGCACGACGCAGGGCTCCGGCACCGAAGCCACGCTCGCCGCCTTCGTCCGCCAGCGCGGCTTCAAGACCACCAAGGTTCTCACCTTCGAGAATCTCGAGAAGCTCTTTGGTGCGCTCCAGAGCGATCGCTGCAACGCGATGTCGACGGRCAAATCCGCCCTTGCGGCCTGGCGCGGCAACTCCGGCAAGCCGGACGACTACACGATCCTGCCCGAGACGCTAAACAAGTCGCCCTTCGCGGGCTTCGTCATCGCCAACGATTCCAGATGGCGCAATCTCCTGCGCTGGGCGACCTTCGCGTTGTTCCAGGCGGAAGAGTGGGACATCACGACGGCCAATCTCACCGACAGAATGAAGGACGAGAGCGCGTTCGTGCAGAAATTCCTCGGCGTGAAGGACGGCTTCGGCAAGGATTTCGGTGTCGCCGACGATTTCGTCGCCAGCATGATCAAGTCCGTCGGCAATTACGGCGAGATCTATGACCGCAATCTCGGGCCCAGGACACCCTACTTCATCGATCGTGTCGGCACGCCCAACGCGACGTGGACCAAGGGCGGCGCCGAGTACTCGCCTCCGTGGAACTGAGCCACATGGTCAGGGGCGAGCCGACAGGCTCGCCTCGATCTCGGGAGGACGTCGTGAGCACAGAGATCGCCGAATATCACAGCATCCCCCCGGCGCGTCGCGGCCTGCTGATCGCGTCCAAATGGCTCTTGCAGGCTGCGATCGTGATCGTGGCGGCGGGGCTCGTCATCTGGCTCGGCCTCGCGGTTCGTGACGCACTCGCGCGCAAGGGTATCCAGTTCTCGTTCGGCTATCTCGGCAATGTCGCGAATTTCAGTCTCAGTGAAGGCTTCGTCCTGTCACGTGAGGGTAACTGGCTGTTTCTCGAGCTCTTCTCGCCTTCCCACAGCAATCTCCAGGCGCTGCTGGCGGGTCTGTGGAATTCGCTGAAGGTCGCGCTCTCGGCGATCGTCCTCTGCACCATGTTCGGGACGCTGGTCGGCATCGGCCGGCTCTCGACGAACTGGCTGGTGCGCAACCTCTGCTTTGGACTGGTCGAAGCCATACGCAATACGCCGCTGCTGATCCAGATCGTGTTCTGGTACTTCGCGGTGGTCCTGCGGTTTCCTCCCGCCAACGCCGCTTCGAATTGGTTCGGCGGCCTCCTTGCTAGCCGAGCGGGCGTGTTCTTGCCCGGCCTCGTGATCTCCGAGCGCGCCGGCGTTGTCTCCTGGGGATTGCTCGCCGCAGCCTTCGCTTTAGTCGTCGCCTGCGTGATTCTGGGTGGACTGCGACCGCGGTTGATCCTCTTGGCGGCGGCGCTCTCGGCCCTGATCGCAACCGCCTTTGTCGGCTTCCCCCTCGGCCTCGACCTGCCGGTCGCGACGCGGTTCGGCGCGCGCGGAGGCTTTGCCGTTTCACCGGAAATGACGGCGCTTCTCATCGCGATCGTCGTCAACAGCTCCGCCTATGTCGCCGAGATCGTCCGCGGCGCGATCGAGGCGCTGCCGAAGGGGCAATGGGAGGCCTCTGCCTCGCTCGGATTGTCGCGTTCCCACACGCTGCGCGACATCATCCTTCCCCAGGTCTTCCGGATCGTCCTGCCGTCCCTCACCAACCGATATATCAGCCTGACGAAGGACACCTCCCTCGGGATCGCCATCGGCTTTCCCGACCTATTCAACGTCTACGGCACCGTCTCGAACCAGACCGGGCGAAACCTCGAAGGTGTCGTGATCGTGATGCTGACTTACCTCGCGCTGAGCTGGATCATCAGCGCCGGCGTGAACGGCGTCAACGCGCGCCTGAATGGACGGAGGGGGCGATGACCACGGTCGCGCTGCAGTGGGTCCATCGCAATCTTTTCGCCAAGCCGTTCGATGCCGCGCTTTCGCTTGTCATCATCCCGATGTTGGCCTGGGCGGTCTATGCCTTTGCGCACTGGGCGTTGGTCGAGGCGCATTGGCAAGTCGTCGGCGGAAGCTTCAAGGTGCTGATGACCGGCATATATCCCGCCGACCAGTTGTGGCGGGCATGGTTTTCCGTCGCGACGCTCTGCGCGACGTTCGGCGCTGGGCTCGGACTTTCGGTCCGCCCGGGGCGAGCGGCGTTGATGGTCGTTGCATTGGTCGTGATCTTGATCGCGGCGGCGTTGGCAGCCGCGATCGACGTGCATTCGGGCATGCTTGCTGCCGGCAGCGCTGCGCTCGGCGTTGCTGCGTGGGTTGGCGTCCATCATTCGGCTGTGGACCAACGCATCGTCCTGTCCGGATTTCTTGCAGGCATAGTGACAATCTTCGTCGTGCTCTCGCCGCCCGGCTTCGAGGTCTGGGGTGGCCTGCTGCTCAGCGTCGTCTTGACGATCGCGGTCTCGATCCTGACCCTGCCTTTCGGGATCCTGCTCGCGCTCGGCCGGCAAAGCCGCATCACCAGCCTGCGCCTGATTTCGACCGCCTATATCGAGACGATGCGGTCGGTGCCGTTGATCCTCGTCGTCTACTGGATCTGGATCATCGTGCCGCTGCTGGCGCCGGACACGTCCGTTCCGGGGCTGCTGCGCGGCATGGCCGGCTTTGCCCTGTTCTTCGCGGCCTATGTCGCCGAATATGTCCGTAGCGGACTTCAGGCCGTGCCGAGGGGCCAGATCGAGGCGGCGCGTTCGCTCGCAATGAGCAGTTGGACGCTCAATGTCGATATCGTCCTGCCGCAGGCGCTGCGGGTTGTCGTTCCCTCGCTGGTCGGACAGATCCTCGACATCTTCAACGGCGCAACGCTGATCTTCATCATCGGCCTGACCGATTTCCTGCGCGCTGGACAAATGATTCTCGCCGATCCGCAGAACAGCGGCCGGACCTACGAGATCTACGTCTTCCTGTTCGCCGTCTATCTCGCCATCGGCGGGGCGATCACCTACGCCTCGCGCCGCCTCGAAGCCCATCTCGCAAGGGGATCACGATGAACGCCATCCAGATTCCAGAAGCGACGACGTCACGCGACGTCATCGTCAGCATCGGCCGCCTCAACAAATCCTTTGGGGCGTTCCATGTCCTGAAGGATGTCGATCTCGACGTCGGACGCGGCGAAGTCGTCGTCATCATCGGCGCCAGCGGCTCGGGGAAGTCGACCTTGATCCGCTGTGTCAACGGTCTGGAGATGTACCAAAGCGGACGCCTGAGCGTGGACGGCTTCAACATGCCGACAGAGGCCGATCGTGCAATCGGCGGCGAGAAGGAGTTGGCCAGGATTCGCAAGGGCGTCGGCATGGTGTTCCAGCAGTTCAATCTGTTTCCGCATATGAGCGCGATCGACAATGTCGCAATTGCACCGATCCGCGTTCGCGGCCGCAAGGTAGACGAGGCGAAGGCGAACGCGTTGCGCCTACTCGACAGGGTCGGGCTGCGCGACCACGCCCATAAGCTTCCGGCCCAGCTCTCCGGCGGTCAGCAGCAGCGCGTCGCAATCGCCCGGTCGCTGGCGATGGAGCCGCACATCATGCTGTTCGACGAGCCGACCTCGGCGCTCGATCCCGAGATGGTCGGCGAAGTGCTTGACGTCATGCGCGAACTCGCGCGCGAAGGCATGACGATGATGATCGTGACTCACGAGATGGGCTTCGCCCGGGAGGTCGCCGACCGCGTCGTGTACATCGATCACGGACGCATCCTGGAGATCGGCACGCCGGTGGAGATATTCGACCGGCCGACGCACGAACGAACCCGAACCTTTCTCTCGCGCGTTCTCCGTCACTGATGGGCGCAGCCGCCTCACAGAACGAACCCACAATTCCATCAGCTAGAAAAAAGAGGATGACACATGTCACTTTCGACGGGCACTGCTCAAGCCCATCCGACCGACGTCAACTGGCATAGCGTCTTTGGCGCCGATGCCAATCAGGTCGGCGCTGATGTCGTCGCGCTGATCGACCAGGACCGCAAGCGGGAGGCGCTGTCCCTCAACATGATCGCGTCCGCTTCCTATGCGCCGCTCGGCCTGCGGCAGATCGAGGGCACCCATCTGGTCAACCGTGCGCCGATGGGGCTGCCCGGCCGGCGCAGCGTCGCCAATTGCGAGGAACTCGATGCAATCGAGAACCTTGCGATCAACAGGGCGAAGGCGATCTTCGGCGCCGAATACGTCAACGTGCAGGCGCTGTCGTCGACCATTGCCAACGTCGCCGTCCTGCGCGCGATTCTGCCGGCCGAAGGTGCGCGGCTGCTGACCTTCGACGAGCTCGCCGGCGGCCATGTCAGCCACGGCGCCATGCGCCATATCACGGGCGCGAACCGCGAGGTGGTTTCATTCGGCGTGACTCGCACCGGCATGGTTGACCTGGACCAGGCCCGCGACCTCGCACGCAAGACGAGGCCGCATGTCTTGCTCGCCGGCCCGTCCTCGTACCCGCGTGAGATCGACTTTGCGGGCTTGAAGATCATCGCCGACGAAGTCGACGCGCTCCTCTTCACCGACATTGCCCATGTCGCCGGGCTGATCGCGGCCGGCCTCCATGCCAATCCTGTTCCCTTCTCCGACGTGTCCACGAGCTCGACACAGAAAACCTTGTGCGGACCACGCAACGGCGCTTTCGTTTTCGCCAAGGAGCGCTTCRGAGTTGCCATCGACGCCGCCGTCTATCCCGGCCTGCAAGGTCCGGCAGCCTCGAACATGATCGCGGCGCGGGCGGTGCAGATGGACATGATCACCCGCCCGGCCTTCGCGCAGCTCATGCGTGATGTCGTCGCGAATGCAAAGGCTTTCGCTGCCGGTCTGGAGGAGGGCGGCATCGAGCTCTACACCGGTGGCACGGACTCGCACATGATCATGGCCTATACCGGCGAGAGCTGGACGCAGCCGGAATTGGTCGTTGGGCTCGGTGYTTACGGGGTCATCGGCAACGCCATGCGTGCGCCAGGGCAAGCCGGAGAACCGCGTACCGCTTTTCGGTTCGGCAGCGTCGCATTGACGATCCGCGGCTTCGATCCAGCCGAGGCGAGGAAACTCGGCCACGAGGTCGCGGAGATCTTGCGCGCCGGCCCGGCCGCTCCCGTCGATCCCGCGCGGCTTCGCAGGCTGAAGGATCTGGCTAATGCCCACCCCATTCCGTCCTTCGTCGACTGATCCAGCATGCGGCCGGCGTGGGCGCCAGAGGCAGTTCTGCCTGGCGTCTCCGCGCGCCGGCCGCCGTTCGACCAAGCGCCAGGTGCCACTCCCCATGAGCCGCCACTACGACGTTGCCGCGGTCCGCAGCCAGTTTCCCGACCGCGCTGATCGCTCGCCGCACATCTACGTGCTGCATTTGCCGACGGACGCCTGGGCCGATTGTCTCGCCAGCCGGAACGACGGCATCCGCGTTTCCTTCGGCCTGTTCAACACGACCGAGGACGTCGATCAGTTCGCGCGGATACTTGCAGAGCGCGGCGCTTTGCCGGCCCGCGCAGGCGCGGCCGCCTGAACGTCGCGACGAGGTGCTCTGATCGGTTCGCTCGGCAATTCGTGCTCTTGCAGTGATCGCTCCGACGCTGGCGGGCTGCAGGATCGTCCCATGCCTACGATCACCGCATGATGACATCATGCCCCTGTTTTGCCCGACGGGTCAAGTCGGATTTCGAAAAATACGAAGTCGCGACGGGGCTTGGCTACTGTGCATGGGGTTGTTTTCGATATTTTTCGTCGGCAGGCTCCAACTCGTCCCGGCACGCCGATGTCGCGACGGGGCGTAGAGGCCGCTCAGCTCCGCGGCCCGCGCAACTGCGCGCTTAGCCTGTCTACTGCCTCCGCCACGTCACGCCATTGCGACAGCCAGCTCCGCGGAAAGCGGAAGGTGAGGTCGGCGCCGCCGACACGGCGCTCGAAGAGGCACATGCCCGGGGTCGCTGCGTCGCGCGTGCAGCGCGCGCTCAGCGCGGGGCTTGCAGCAGAATAAAGATCTTCGCTGGCATAGGGCGTATCGGCTCGGAACATCCGCATCGTCAGCCCGTCCGCCGGCACCGTCGCGGCCGGGTCGAGATAGCGCGGATAGATCGTGCTGACGCGCTGTTCGGGCGAGAGCGCATCGTGGTGTGCCGCGATCGACAGGAAGATGCGGTCGACCGGCTGCATCGCCGCGTCCACGGTATCGGCGGTCACGTGCTTCGGTGCGCCCGGCGGCTCCAGCGAGGGATAGAGGAAATCGAGATCGATGCGCTCCTGCGGTCCGGAGTGCCGCTGGATCTTCATCCGGATTGCGGCCGTTGGCACATTGAACAGCGTGCCGCCGATGCTGACCGGCAGCTTGTCGGGGGCGTTCGCACCGCCCGCGCCCCAGGTCGGCCACAACAGATAGGCGACCAGCGCGATCGCGCTCGCCGCGAACACGCCGCCGAGCACGAACGGGACCAGATGCGCTCGGGTGCGCGTCCTGCGGGGCTGGGGGGAGGCTGCCGAAAACACCGTCATGGGTCGCGCGAGTGAGCTGGAAGTCGGCCGGTGGCCGACGAATCAGCGGCGAATATGCCATGCGGCGGCGATTTCGCGGAGGGTTCCCGGCTGCCGGGAATGGGAGAGGGCCCTGCGTGGACCGGGCGGCGGCGTTAACCTTCGCTTAAGGATAATGTAGCGTTAACCGGCACTTTTTGTCACAGGAAGGCTCCGGCGTTGCGTAAGGCGGACCGTTCCGATGACACCTGAAGCTTTCAACACTCTCTTCTCGATCTGCATCGGCTTCGCGCTCGCGGGCGCGCTCGTGAACGGATACCAGGCCTTGGCGCAGCGGCCCGCCGGTTTCGGGCTGTTGCAGGAGGGCGTGGCCCCGAAGACTTTCGCGGCCGTGCCGTTCCTGGTGTTCGCCGCGCCCTTCATCATCATGCGCAACACGCTGCGCGGGGTGCGGGTGGAAAGCCGCCGCGTCGAATTCGTGATGATGGCGACCGTCATCGCCGGATTCTGGAGCATGATGAGCGGCACCTTCTTCCTGATGACGTTGCGCGCGGCCGGCGTTCTGGCCTGACCCGCGCGCTCGCGGGCTGCCCGGCAGCGCCGCCCTTTGCCTGAAGGCGCGTGTTTCGCTATGCCAGTCATAGCGTGACAGGAGACCTCCATGGCGATCTATGAGCTCGACGGGCAGGCGCCCGATCTTCCCGCGGACGGCAACTATTTCATCGCGGAAACCGCGACCGTGATCGGCCGCGTGCGCCTGAAGCCGGGCGCCAGCGTCTGGTTCGGCGCGGTGTTGCGCGGCGACAATGAGTGGATCGAGATCGGCGAGGGCGCCAACGTGCAGGACGGCTCGACCTGCCACACCGATCTCGGCTTTCCGCTTCACATCGGCAAGAACTGCACCGTCGGCCACAACGTCATCCTGCACGGCTGCACCATCGAGGAGGGCGCACTCGTCGGCATGGGCTCGATCGTGATGAACGGCGCCAGGATCGGCCGCAACARCATCGTCGGCGCCGGCTCGGTCATCACCGAGGGCAAGGAATTCCCCGAACGCTCGCTGATCATCGGCTCGCCCGCGCGCGTGATCCGCACGCTCGATGATGCCCAGGTGCAGAAGATGGGAAGCGCGGCAAGGTYCTATGTCGCCAACGGCCCGCGCTTCACGAAGGGCCTGAAGCGGATCGGCTGAAATCAGCCGCCTTCAGACGCGCGCGCTTCTGTCGCGCTCGCAATCCTCTCGTGGCCGGCGGCCCACAGCGCATGTTCGTCGCTGCCGTCCTGGTACGGATTGGCTTCGGCGGGAATGTTCTCGCGCGCGGCGCATTCGCCCTCGGTAAAGGGATCGCGATCGGTCATCGGGATTTCGCCTTTCTGGATTTGGAGCGCCCCGCTGGCCTGTCAGATTCAGCGTCGAGCCTGGTGCTCTTGCGCAGCGCGTCCCTGAGATCGATGGGAATGCCGTGCTTCTTCAGGAGATCGGCAAAGGCCTCGTCCGCGAGCTCTTGAAACGTCGCCATCCTGTCGCGCCCCAGTTGTTTCAGCTTGTCGAACGTGYCCTCGTCGAACGCGATCAGTTTGCGCATGACCGTGRCTGCCTCCTCGCTCTCAAGCGGATGTGACGGGATTTGTTCCGGAACCGGTCTTCGCCGCGGCCGCGCCGATGCCACCGTCAACGCCGAGAACCGGCTGCTCGACAAGAAGATGAAGAGCACTGACGCTCGCGCGGAAGTGAGACAGTGTGGCTGTCAGGAATGGCCGGCTGACGTTAGCTTGGTCCTGATAGCGTGGAGCGTGTCCACGCGGAGGATCGAGTAATGTTACGCAAGATGATCATGATGGCGCTGGCCGTTGCGGCGGTCGGGCTGTCGGCGCCGCAGGCGGCACAGGCGCGGGGTTTCGGACATGGTGGCGGCTGGGGCGGTGGCGGCTGGGGCCATGGCGGACATGGTCATTGGCATGGCGGCGGTTTCTGGCCTGGGCTCGCGATCGGGGCGGGTATCGCCGGCGCCGGCTACTACGGCGGTTATTACGGCTACGGATACCCCTATTACGGCGATCCCTATTACTATGGTACCGGCTACGACAATGGCGGTTATGGTGGCTGCTATGTCGCGCGGAAGCGCGTGATGACGCCTTCGGGATGGCGATTCCGTCGCGTCGACGTCTGTGAATGAGGCCGGAAGGCCTACTATACCCACTAAAAAACAAGGTCGTTGACGCAGTATACCGTCAACGACCTTGCCAGCCCCGGACATTGAAATCGGCTCACGCCATCCGGTGAACCCGAGCATCGCTCGGAATCATACGGGCGAATGTGATCCAGTTCACAAGTGGAAAAAATTAAAGTCGGGGCGGGGTGCAGGCCGGGTCAGCTGCGCGACTTGCCGGACCTGCGTGCACTGACGCGGTGGCGTGCCGGTTTCCTCCGGGTAACCGAGGGAGCCTCGGCCTCGGTGGCCCGAGAGCTCGCGAAGGATTGCCGCAAGCCGTCGATGGACTCGTTCAGGGTTGCGACCTGCTCCGACAGCCGCTTGGTGTCGGCCTGCTGGAATGCGAGCAGCCGCTTCACCGCCTGGAGCTGGTCCTGCACCACCTGCAACTGGTCGATCGATTCCTGCTGGGTCGCCTCCAGCCCCTTGGTTTTCTCGACGAGCTGCTCGGAGGCCTGCGCGGTGCGGGCCTGGAGCTGCCGCGACGCCACCACCCGGTCGGTCTCCGGCGCGTTGCCGGTATAGGCCCGCCAGATCGCGATCGAAGTCACGCCGGCGATCAGGAGCAGGAGGGCTGCGGCGGTCAGCGCGATGGGCTGGGCGCCGAGACGGGCGAACGGGTTGGAGGGTGCATCCTCTGCGAGATCGATCATCGCTGACAAAACCCAAATGGAAACTTGGTGAGTGGCGAAGACCGGCCCCCCTTGGGGCAGCCGGGACGTCCCGAAAACGTTACAGTTCGGCAACAAATGGGACCAAAAAGAGGCTGAAGGCCAAAAAAGGCGCCCCAAGCCTGGCTTTGCGCCCTGGCATTAGGGCGGGGCCGCGAAAGTCAGGGCTGAAACGGCTGAAACGGACCCGAATAGGTCTTCGATCGCGGCGCCGCGTAGGGCCCGAGCCGGGATGTCTTCAGGCCGAGTCGCACCAGCGATTCCGCCAGCGTCACCGCCGCGGCGACGCCGTCGACCACGGGCAGGCCGTGCGTGGCGGCGAGCTCAGTCGCCAGATCGGCCATGCCGGCGCAGCCGAGCACGATGGCCTCGGCACGGTCGTCGCTGATCGCCGCGGTGATCTCCGCCGAGATCTTGCCGAGCGCCTCGGTATTGCGCTCTTCGAGCGCGAGGACCGGGACTTCGGCGGCGCGGACGCGGGCACAGCGTTCGGCGAGGCCGTATTTCCGCAAGTTATGCTCGATCGGCACGATCGAGACACCCAGCGTCGTCACCACGGCAAAGCGCGCCGCGATCAGGCTCGCCATGTGGAAGGCGGCCTCGCCGATGCCGATCACGGGGGACTTGGCCGCGGCGCGGGCGGCATCGAGACCGGTGTCGTCGAAGCAGGCGATGATGTGGGCGTCGGCGCCGTCGCGGTCGGCGTCGCGGATGCAGCCGAGCATGCCGGGGACGGCAAACGCCTCGTCGTAAAAGCCCTCGATCGAGACCGGGCCCATCGCAGGCTGGCGCGCGTCGATCACGGTGTCGGGCAAGGCGACGCTGCGCGCCGCAGCGGCGATCTTCGCCGTCATCGACGCMGTGGTGTTGGGATTGACCACGTGAAGTCGCATCAGATCAGACAAGCCCCTTGTTCAGACAAGCCCTTTGCCGGCGTCCGAGCCCTTGGCCGCCTGCCGCTTGTTCAGCACGTGGATGGTGCCGAGCGCAAGGCTGATCACCGTGAACGAGACGGCGGAGATCACGGTGCCGAGCGCGTAGATGTCGGGGTTGGTCACGGTGGTGGTGAGGCCCTGGAGATCGAGCGGCAATGTGTTCACCGCCCCGATCGCCTGGCTGGAGCGCGCGAGCTCGTCCCAGGACAGCGTGAAGCCGAACAGGCCAATGCCGATCACGGACGGCAGGATGATCGGCAGCACGACGTGACGGAAGGCCTGCCACGGCGTCGCACCGAGATCGCGCGCGGCTTCCTCGAGCCTGGGATCGAAGCGGTTGAAGATCGCGAACATGATGAGAAGGCCGAACGGCAGCGTCCAGGTCAGATGCGCGCCGAGCCCGGAGGTGAGCAGGCCCATCGAGGTCTCGAAATTCTCGTTCCAATGCGCCTTGATCAGATCGTCGATGATGCGGAATTCCAGCGAGATGCCGAGCGAGGTGATGATCGAGGGCACGATGAGGCTCGCGATCGCCGAATAGAACAGTACGCTTTGCGCCTTGAACTTGCGGCGGAAGGCCATGCCGGCGGCGACCGACAGCACCACCGTGACGATCATCACCACGAGGCCGAGCAGCAGCGAGCGGCGGAAGGCGGCGCCGAGATCGACGATGCCGGTGCCCTGGAACAGCTTTGCTATCCAGAAGGTCGACACGCCATTCATCGGGAAGGTGAGGCCGCCCTGCGGCCCCTGGAACGACAGCACGTAGATCGCGATCATCGGGCCGTAGAGAAACAGCACATAGGCCGCGAAGAAGATCGCGAGCACGTAGAAAGAGCGCGGGCGTCCTTCCTTCATGCTTTAGAGCTCCTTCTTGATGTCGACGATGCGCGACATCATGGTGATGATCAGGAAGGTAATGACGAGCAGGATCACGGCGTTGGCCGCTGCTGCTGGGAACTGCAGTGCGTTCACCCGCGTCTCGATGATCTTGCCGGCGGCGGCGATCTGCTGGCCGCCCATCACGCCGATGGTGATGAAGTCGCCCATCACGATGGTGATGACGAAGATCGAGCCGATCACGATGCCGGGCTTGGCGAGCGGAATGACGACGTTGACCAGCGTCTGGAAGCCGGTCGCGCCGGCGTCATAGGCCGCCTCGATCAGCGCCTTGTCGATGCGCACCATCGAATTGAAGATCGGCACCACCATGAAGAAGGTGAAGAGGTGGACCAGCGCCAGCACCACGGAGAATTCGGAGAACAGCAGCCATTCCAGTGGCTGGTTGATCAGCCCTGTCTTGACGAGGCCGGAATTGACGAGGCCGTTGCGCCCGAGCAGGGGGATCCAGGCGATCATGCGGATGACGTTGGAGGTCCAGAACGGGATCGTGCAGAGCAGCGACAATCCCATCTGCCAGGTCTTGGACTTGACGTGGAAGGCGAGGAAGTAGGCGACCCAGAAGCCGATGAACAGCGTGATCGCCCAGACCAGGAAGCACAGCTTCAGCGTCATCAGATAGGTCTTGCCGATCGTGCAGAGATCGGGGAGCTGCGCGATGCAGCCTTCGAACGTGTCGGTGTAGCCGCGGCCCGAGAACGCCGGCAGCAACTGGTATTCGTTGTAATCCCAGAACGAGACGATGACGACGAACACCAGCGGGATCAGGAAGAAGGCGAGGAACACCAGCATCATCGGCCCGGCCTGGAGCCAGGAGATGAAGGAGGCCGACAGGCGCGCCGGTTTGGTCCGGCGCGCCGTGTCTGGTCCCCGGACGAGATCCGGAGATGCCTGTTGCAGGATGTCCTCCGACGTATCCATCACGCGGCGATGAACTCGTTCCACTTGCGGACCATGTAGTCGTTCTCGTCCATCACGGCGTTCCAGCAGGCGACGCCGCCCATGCGGTCCTCGTAGGAGCCGCCGTCGCGCACCGCGCCGGCCTTCTCGAGCAGCGAGCCGTCGGGCGCCTTGATGTCCTTCTCGGCCGGCTTGCCTTCCATCCAGTAGGCCCACTCATAGGGCTCCATGTGCGCCTTCGCGGTGGAGAGCACGGCCGAGTAGTAGCCCTGGCGATTGAGATAGGCGCCGGCATAGCCGGACAGGAACCAGTTGACGAATTCATAGGCCCATTCGAGCTTCGCGCCCGACACGCCCTTGGAGACGCAGAAGCCCGAGGCCCAGGAGCGGTAGCCTTCCTTGAGCGGCTGGAAGGTGCAGGCAATGCCCATCGAGCGCACCTTGGTCACCGCCGGCGACCACATCGACTGGATCACCGTTTCGCC